>JAQCFT010000080.1 GCA_027619545.1 Verrucomicrobiota bacterium
CTACGAAACCATCCTTGTGCAGGATCATTCGATGCGTGTCGGTTCGAATGGTTTGTGCTCCCCCCGTGTAGGAAATGGCAGGATGCCCACCATAAGCCGGATCTTCCAACATTGGAACCAGGGACACACCATGCGCAAAATCCGGAATCGACACTCCAGTGAGATCGCAGAGCGTCGGAAAAAGGTCCAATGTTTCCACAATCGAATCGGTGGCACTCCCGGGATCACTCATCTCGGGGTGCGAAATAATCAAAGGCGAGCGCAAGGATTCCTCAAACAAGGCATGCTTGCCCCAGATGGCATGCTCCCCCAAATGCCAACCGTGATCTCCCCAAAGCACGATCACTGTGTTTTGACGAACCCCTGTGTCTTCCAGTTTTTGGAGCAGCTTGCCAACTTGTGCATCCGCATAACTCACACAGGCGGCGTAGTGCTTTCGGACTTCCACGGCGAAAGCCGCGTCATCATTCGGATTCCGTCCCCAGCGGTTGTATTTCATGAATTCCCCTGATCGATGCCAGGTCGTGCGTCCTTCGGGCTTGATTGGATGCGGGGTCGATGGAAGTTCAACTTTCTTGTAATGGGACATGTACTTGGCTGGAGAGCCAAAGGGCAAGTGTGGCCGCAGGATTCCTACGGCTAAAAAGAATGGATTCTGTGAATCGGCAGTCAAGGCATCCATTTGACGCAGCGCTTCGTCCACGGAGATCCCGTCAGGATAGATGGCGTCCGATCCCTCTTTAGATTGAAACAAATCCATATCTTCGGCTTTGAGACGGATTTCACCATGGGCCAGTCCATGCATCCAGCCACGCGGATGCTGCCACGGACCTGCCGGTAGCAGTTGTCGAGTCCAGGCGCCTGGTATTTCCAGGTTCATTAAATCATCCCAATCCTCCCCTCCCCAACCGCCGGGATGATGCGATACTTTCCCGACAGAAACACTGGTGTATCCATGCTGCCGAAACCACTCGGGCATACTTGGAGGAAAAGCACCCGGCTGCTTTTTCAACGCAGCGGCACGCCGGAACAAAGCATCATTTCCAGCACTCCCATATCTTCCCGTGAGCAACGTATTACGGGAAGCACCACATGTCGGAGCCTGCACGTAATGGCTGCGAAATATCCGCCCGGCAGCAGCAAGACGATCGATGTTCGGTGAGTGGATGTAGGATTGCCCGAAACAATTGAGTTCGGGCCGCAAATCATCCACACAAATCAACAAAACATTGGACCTCGCCTGATCCCCACGGACAGCAAAACCACCGGAAAAGAAGCACACAAGCGCTAGCATCAAAGAAATTGTTTTCATGAAAAAGTGCCCCCATCGTCTCATAACTCAGCCAGGGGATGAAAGGATATATTCACACACATAGATTGCGTGAACGTACCTATGGCACTAAGCTCACAGGACGAACATCACATGCACGCCCAACGCAAACGACTTGATCAGGTCCTGGTGGATCGCGGCTTTTATGAAAGCCGCGAACGCGCCAAACGCGCGGTCATGGCTGGGTTGGTTCTGTTGGAGGACCAACCGGCTACAAAACCCGGTCAATCAATCAAACCCGATGCTAAAATTCGTTTGAAGGAAACAGATCCATTTGTTTCCCGGGGCGGCTTCAAGCTGGATCATGCATTAACGCATTTTGACATGGATGTTAAAGGGAAGATCGCAGCCGATCTGGGAGCTTCCACTGGTGGATTTACAGATTGCCTGCTCCAACGCGGCGTGAAGAAAGTGTTCGCCATTGATGTCGGACAAGGCCAGTTGGCCTGGAAGCTCCGCACCGATGAACGAGTGGTGGTTATGGAAAAAACCAATGCACGCCACTTGAAGAAGGATCAACTGGATGAGCCAGTTAATCTGATTGCAGTGGACTGCTCTTTTATCAGTCTCAAACACATTCTTCCTTCTGCCGTGAATCTGCTCGAGTCCGGCGGCAGCATCGTGGCCCTGATCAAACCCCAGTTCGAAGCCGGCAAAGAAGAAGCCGATAAGGGACGCGGTGTGATCACAGATTCAAAGATTCACCAACAGGTCATCGAATCGTTGCAAACATTTGCCACAAATGAACTACCTCTGGACTGGCATGGCGTGATTGAATCCCCCATACTTGGCCCCGCAGGAAACAAAGAATTTTTAGTCTGGCTTGAAAAACACTAAACTCAACCTGAGCCGCATCGGTCTTGTGGCCAACCCGGAGAAGCCCGTTTGGAAATCTGCGATCGCCACCGCGCGGGAGCTGATTGAACGAACTGGCCGCTCTGTAGTACACATTGACAGGGCACAAACGCTCGAATCCTTCCGAACCGAAGGCGTCGATGCCATCCGCGAAACAGCGGCTCGATCAGATATCCTGATCGTATTCGGCGGCGACGGCACCATGCTGCACGTGGCCCGCTCGTTGCAGGGAAACCCCATTCCGCTTTTGGGAATCAACACCGGTGGACTTGGATTCCTGACAGCTGCCCCGGTCGAAGCTCTGGAAACAACGCTGGAACGGGTCTGGAAGGAAGAACTCATTCATGACACACGACCGTTCATCCGGTCGGTGGTGAATCAAGATGCATCAACGGAACTCATCGCCGTCAACGACATCGTCATCAGTCGTGGCATGGCTTCCCGCATGATTGAGTTGGAAGTAAGGGTGGACGGACAATTATTGACCCATTTTCGTTGTGACGGATTCATCATCAGCAGTCCGACCGGCTCGACCGCCTACTCGCTCTCGGCCGGCGGAGCGATTGTTTCCCCGAACGCAAAAGTGTTTACCCTCACCCCCATCTGCCCACATACACTATCGAACCGGTCCGTCATCGTGGATATGCAGGCAAACATCGAGGTAAGCATCCTCAGCCGTGATGTGGAAACAGTGCTTACAGCGGACGGGCAAAAACAGATCGATGTCGCTCCCCATGACCGTATCCAAATCCAGTCCATACCCGATCAGGTCAACCTGTTAAACCTTCCGGAGAACGCATTCTTCAACACCCTTCGCCAAAAAATGCAGTGGAGCGGCTCGCACGTATCGCGAGAAGAAGCTTCACATCAAGTCCGCTGAAAAAACGATCAAGGATGCTTGGGAAATTCGATGCTGGGAACTTCGGCGTCCTTGCTGACATTGAAGGACAACCAATGACCGCTTGCGGAATGCGCGGGAAACCCACAGGCAACGGCAAACTTACCCGCTTCATCCACTTCAAAAGTAAATTTCTCTTCTTTCTTGAGACCTTTTAACGGATCCGTCGTGGAGGCTCCGTCAAAGTAAGGTTCCCCAACCTGTAGCTTTCGCGCCATGTAGGCTTCCACCACCACAGCGCTGTGCGGAACAGGGCTCATGTTCTTGAATTCGAATGTCACCTTCCACCCTTTGGGAACCGTGTAAACAGCCCGCCCCTTGAAGTGACCATTGAAGTTCATGCCATGATTGGCGTCATTGAAAGTCGCCGTAAGTGGAAAGATGACATGCTTGGCATCTCGATCAACTTTGATGAACTTTTCAACATCATCCGGGCCGGGCGAAGGAATCTTTCTTCCGGTTGCCGGATGGTCTCCGTGGCCCGCATCTGCAGCCAGAACATCCAGGCCGCCCACCTCCACAGAGAAGACGCCCGCAGCCAACGCGGAAACAAACAATGAAACTCGTAACCAATACATCAAATGCTTCATGATCTAACTGACACCCTGATTCTAAATTTGGTATTTTCCCAGAAAACGATTAGTCCAAAGGCACAGTCTCGACTCCGTCGGCAACCTTGGATTTCTCAACCAGTCGCCAGAGTGAACCCGGCTCGTTATCGTATGGGTTGACCGGACCACCGTAATTGGGTGTTGCGGTCGTGACGTAAAGTGTTCCGTCTTCACCCTCGCCAGCACCAGTCGGACGCAACTGAGTATCCAGCATTTCCTGCATCTGCCACTTGCCATCCTTGTCACGTTCCATGCCCCAGATCTTGCCGGAACCCCAGTCGGCTACAAAGTAAACACCGTCCAGTGATTCGTACTTGGTGCCTCGATACACCCCGATACCGATCACGCAGATACCATCCGTCACATGAGAATATTCCCCAATCGGAAGCACTCCCACCTGCGGAGCATCCTTGGCTGAGATGGGAAACGGATGCGTGCCGCACATGAACTTCCATCCGTAGTTTTCGCCGCCCTTGCTGGAGCCGGGTTGGAAGTTGATTTCTTCCCAGTGGTTCTGTCCAACATCAGCGATGTAAAGATCGCCGGTTTTGTAATCGAAAGTCATCTTGACGGGATTACGCACACCGTAGGCCCATATCTCAGGACGCGCATTCGGGTGTATTTCCGCAAAACGTTCTTCGGACACACCAAACAAGACCATCTGCTGTAATGGTGTGACAAAAGGATTATCCTTGGGAATCCCATAGCCCTTCTCGGCCGTCCTGGTATTCACGTCAATTCGAAGGATTTTCGCCAGCAAAGTGCTCAAGTCCTGCCCCGCTCCAAGCACGTCCCCTTCCCATCCTCCATCACCACTACCAATATAAAGGTAGCCGTCCGGACCAAACACCAGTTCACCACCGTTATGATTGGAGTAAGGCTGTTCGATCTGCATCACCACCCGCACGGAATCCGGATCGGTGCGGTTCGGGTTGTCGGCGGATGCCTGGTATTCCACGATGAAAGAATCCCCGTTGAACCACATGTCGGAATAGTGAACATAGAATTTGCGGTTGCTCTTGAAGTCAGGATGAAATTCCAAGTCATACAGCCCTTGTTCCAGAAAGGAACTGACCACTGTTTCCTTGATGTCAAGAAACGGACGACGCAAAACCTCGCCATCTTTGTCAACGATCTTCACCACTCCGGGACGTTCGACAACAAAAAGTCGTCCGGTTCCGTCTTTGGGACTCACCACATTGATGGGATCGGCGAAACCGCCCGCAACTTTTTCCAGGTGAATGGCCACATCATGGGAAAGTTTACCACCGGGTCGAGCAGTGTTGGATTGTGCCAAGGTCGCAAGGGATGTCACCAAGGTGACAGCCACTGCACCACATACGGAACGAGTCATGTTTTGCATCTTCATAAATTGAGTGGAATTTGACTGAGGATCAAATCACAGGATCATCTTGTCGTCGAGCGCAATTTTGCCCGGATTTAGTTTGTTTCGCCTTTGATATGATGATGGCTGGCCACGGGTTTAATGGCCAGATTCGCGAAAAAGGCCACCACCAATAAGGCTGCCATGGCATACATGGTTGAATTGTATAGTCCTGATGTTGGATCAATGGTTCCGTCCGGAACAATCGACATCAACTTGGAGACGGTCACAGTTTTCGCGGCCATCAGGGATTCAATCTGATCTTTCCCAGCCCCAAAAGTTTGTATAAACAGGCGATCATCAACTTTGGTGGCCAGGTCCCGAATGGAATCATCAACCGAAGCCTGACGTAACTTAGTGATGGCCAGAGGCCCCAACACACCCGCTGTGCTCCATGCCGTCAACAGACGCCCATGAATCGCGCCGACAAATCTCATACCGAAAATATCTGCCAGATAGGCCGGAATCGTTGCAAACCCACCTCCATACATGGTGAAGATGATCATCGTTGCCCCATAAAACATCACCAGCCAAGTCACGGCAGGCGAAGCACTCACCTGTCCGGCGGTCCAGGGAATCGATAAGTAAAGCAGAGTTCCCAGAACAAAGAAACAGTGATAGGTATTTTTTCGCCCTATGTAATCGGATGCGCTGGCCCAAATGATGCGTCCCAACATGTTAAACACCGAAATCATAAGTACGTAAGTTGCCGCGAAAGCCCCGTTCACCACGTTGGGCAAGGTGGTGCCAAAAATCTCATTCATCATCGTTTTGGCCACACCAATCACGCCGATCCCGGCAGTTACATTGAAACACAAAACGATCCACATGAAATAGAACTGGGGTGTTTTCAGAGCCTGGTCCATGTCCACATTCCCCGTGGTGATCATTTTCTTGCTGGACTCGGTGTTAGTAGGAGGCTCCCATCCGTCCGGACGCCAGTCGGCCGCTGGAACTCGATAGGAAAAAGATGCCACCATCATCACTAAAAAATATACCACCCCCAAGGTCATGAACGTACCGGCGGCGCCGGTATTGCCTGTTCCAACAAGGTAGGCCCCTTCCTTTAGTTCGGTGTCGGGCAATTTGGCAATATCGGACGAAGTGGCCAGAACGGCTTCTTTCCAATCTCCGCCTACTTGCACAAACCGTTTACCATCCTCGGTTTTCATGGTGATATCCGCCTCGGCTCCGACGTATTCCGGAGCTTTGAAAAAGGCCTTCAAAAGAGCCTCCTTGACCGGAGCGCCAATCATCGCCCCACCGCCAAACCCCATGATGGCCAGGCCGGTGGCCAATCCCCTTCGATCCGGGAACCATCTGATCAGCGTACTGACCGGCGAGACATACCCCAGCCCAAGTCCGCAGCCCCCCAGGGCCCCGTAGCCCAGGTAGATCAGCCAGAGCTGATGCATTGCCACCCCCATACTGCCAATAACAAAACCTCCCCCCCAAAGAATAGCGGCCGTCACACCAACACAACGTGGTCCGACACGTTCCAGCCATTTGCCGGCAACGGCAGCCGCCAAGCCCAGAAACACAATGGCAACGGAAAAGATCCACACCACCGAACTCAGCGTCCAGTCCCCAGCTGAAGATCCGACCACGCCAAGTTCACGGATAAGAGCCGGATTGAAAATGCTCCACGCATAAACGGATCCGATGCATAAATGGATGGCGATGGAGGCCGGAGGTACACGCCAACGGTTGAAACCGGGAGGCGCCACGATGGACTCCTTGAGCAAGATTTTGGGAATCATGAGCCGCATCATATGTTTTCAACAAATCCCTTGCCAAGTCTGAATGTTTCACGGGATAATCCCGTCAGATCCCATAAGCACTTTTAGGTTTCATATCAGTAAACGAAATCATCATGAATAAATCATCAAATCCAATGGACGCGAAACAGTCTTCGCGTCGTGAGTTTATCAAAAACACGAGCAAAGTGACGGCTGCCAGCGCATTGGCCAGCGTCGCTTTGCCTCACGTACACGCACAGAGCAGTGAAACCGTCCAGGTCGCCCTCATCGGCTGCGGCGGACGTGGAACGGGAGCCGCAGCAAATGCCTTGTCCGTTTCAAATGGGCCTACCAAGCTGGTCGCCATGGCGGACGTATTCCAACACCGTTTGGACGGCAGTTTCAACACGCTTAACAAGCGGTATGAAGACAAGATGGAAGTACCCATCGATCGCCAGTTCATCGGTTTTGATGCCTACAAACACGCGATCGACGCCCTCAACCCGGGCGATGTGGCCATCTTCACCACTCCTCTCGCTTTCCGTTGGGTACACTTCACCTACGCGATTGAAAAAGGCGTCAACGTGTTCATGGAAAAACCATTGACCGCCGACGGCCCAACCACTCGCCGCATGATTGCTCTCGCTGACAAAGCCACAGAGAAAAACCTGAAGGTCGGGGTCGGCCTCATGGTGCGTCACTGCCGTGCGCGTCAGGAACTTTACAAGCGCATTCAAGACGGTGAGATCGGCGATATCCTCAACATGCGCGCCTATCGTATGCACGGCCCCGTCGGTTCCGCCTTCTCCGGCCCGAACCCCGGCAACATGTCCGACTTGATGTATCAAATCAGCCGTTTCCACAGCTTCCTGTGGGCCAGCGGTGGTTTGTTCAACGATTTCTATATTCACCAGGTCGACGAATGCTGTTGGATGAAAAACGACTGGCCGATTAAAGCCCATGCACTGGGTGGACGCCACTATCGTGACGAAGAGGCCGTCGATCAAAATTTCGACAACTACGCGGTGGAGTACACCTTCAAAGATGGTTCCAAGTTCCAGTTGAACGGACGCACCATGATCGGATGTCACGACAACTTTGCAAGTTATGTACACGGAACCAAAGGTTTGGGGATTGTTTCCACCTCATCCCACTCTCCAGGCCGCTGCCGCACTTTCAACGGACAAAACATGAGCCGTCGCGACATGATCTGGGCCTTCCCGCAGCCTGAGCAGAACCCTTACCAATTGGAATGGGATGACTTGCTGGACGCCATCCGCAACGACAAGCCTTACAACGAAGTCAAACGCGGCGCCACCGCCAGCCTGGTTTCTTCCATGGGCCGTATGGCCGCTCACACAGGGCAGGAAATCACCTATGATCAGATCTACAACCACGATCACGAATTCGCACCGAATGCAGACAAGCTGACTCTGCAATCCGATGCCCCTCTAGCCAAGAATCCGGACGGCCGATACCCCATCCCACAACCGGGTATTGTTCGCGATCGCGAATACCAGGAAGCTGCCAGCGCATAATCTGGACATTCGGCTTCAGCAAATCAAACACAAAGGGACGCAAGTCATTGCGTCCCTTTTCTTTTTTATTGGACTGGCCATGCCCCGCCTCACGTCTTAAGATAACCACCTCAAAGGGCGCATGAAGAATCTGGTCAAAGACTTTTCCCATCACACACTGATTCCCGGATCCGTGTTGGTTTCGCTCGCGGGCACCCCGAGCTCGCGTCGTGAGTTCCCAATCCTGCATGAAACATTGGTAAGCGCCAATCATAGAACCACCGAAGAAAATTTAAAATGGCTCTCCGAAAGCGGACTCCTTCACGAGGATCAATTCAGTCGATTGCAGCAAATCGAAGAACGCTTTCTTCAATCCTTTAAAAAACTAGAACAAAAGATCCCCGAAATTGCCCAGGTCACCAATGCGGAAGAAATCTCAGTCAAACAACTGGCCCGCTCTTTATTTGCCGGCCGCTTGCTTTGGGAATACATGGAAGTCCTGATACCGCCAGAGCTTTCCTACGAGAAAACACCGGAAGGTACTCAGGATCTACTTCAGGATCTATCGGACCTCTTTCGAAAGATTGTCGGCGGTGCATGGGGCGTTTTTTTTCCTCGCGAGGAATTTGGGTTGGTGGCGGATGCCACCGCACAGTTCTGGACGGCATGCCTCTACAATAACCGCCCTGAGGACATGCTGCAGGCCTTCCAAGGCTATTTTTTCGCCCCCCATCGCGATCGCTTCCTGTCATTGGATCGCGGAAAAATCCGCAAAAGCGGCATGCGGCTGCAGGACGCCATTTCCGAATACATCGAAAATTCACAGGAACGATTCATCACACTGCAGGATGCGGTACAGGAAAACATCAAACTGGGACTCGACAAGTTTTTTCTGGATGCCGCTCACATCCTCAAAAAACTGGAACTCCCCCCGGGGATTCTCTTCTTCCTGGCCCACCTGACCCAAGAGGTGTGCTATGCATTTTCACACATCGACGGATCGCTATCGTCCAAAGAGCACCGCTTCATCAGTTACCTTTTGAAACAGATCAACGACGTATGCGCCGAACATGACGAATCACAATCCAGTCAACACCGAGGCTCCGCAGAAGATCTCGCCCAGGTTTTGGCCGAACTGGACGATCTGATCGGTATTCACGAGGTGAAGGACAAGGTCCGTCAAACCGCCAACTTCGCCAAGATGCAACAGATGCGTTTGTCCCGTGGACTCAAGTCCATACCTACAAGCTACCACGCCGTTTATACCGGCAACCCCGGCACCGGTAAAACCACAGTAGCCAGATTAATGGCCCGCATTTACAAAGCGCTCGGAGTTTTGAAAAAAGGGCATCTGGTGGAATGCGACCGTTCCTCGTTGGTCGCCGAATACGTTGGTCAGACCGCTATCAAAACCAACCGCATGATCGACGCGGCACTGGATGGCATCCTGTTTATTGACGAAGCCTACACCCTGGCCAAGCAGGATCAGGACTTCGGCAGAGAAGCCATCGACACCTTGCTCAAACGTATGGAAGACGATCGCGATCGGCTCATCGTGATCGTGGCGGGATATCCGACGGAAATGGAAGACTTCGTGCATTCGAACCCGGGCTTGCACAGTCGGTTCACGCGTTTTGTGGAATTTCCAGACTATGATCCCACTGAACTTTGCCGCATCTTCAGCCTGCTCTGTCGACGCAACGACCTCCGGCTTTCGCCCCAACTGAAAACACAACTCCTGCATTACTTCCACCTGCTGCACGAAGATAAAGAGGAACACTTCGGCAACGCACGTCTGGTGAGAAACTGCTTCGAACAAGTCGTCAACGCCCAAGCCAACCGCCTGGCGGAAATCGATGAACCGGAACAAAACGATCTGGTCACCCTCCACGACAGCGATCTAACGAATCTCCCAAAGGAAGTCCTCCAGAAACAAGATCGTGTCAAAGGATACAAAGTTTCCTGCCCGAAATGCGGTGAGGCCTATCGCTGGACCCCCGAACTCAACATCCTCGACGCCGAATGCACTCAATGCGGCACCATCTACAACTGCGAATTCGGCGAACCTGTTTTCTGAAACAGGAGAATTGGATTGTTGGAGAGTTTATGAACCGCACCACCGCGGGAGCGGGATCTTAGAGATTTCGCAGATGAACGCAGATTTTATCCAGGCACAAAAGGTAGATCGGGTCGTCTCGACGCGAACCCTTGAGGCTTCCATCCCCTGCTTTTCATTTGAAGAAGGATACCCCCTCAGCTCCCAACGCCCCACATCCGCATCGCTGGCGCTCGCGGGCGGATCGAGACGATCCTATCTACCCAAAGCAAAATCTGCGGATAAACAATCACCGTTTCACAGCTTCCCACGTCAGTTTCAAATCATCACCAAACGAAGGGGATCCCACTTCACCCACAAGACGATTGCCGTGCCACTTGCCTTTGGAGGCATAGGTCGTGTTGCCATCCTGACTGGTGGTCGTGAATTGCAACACCCCTTGAGAGAATCTCGCATTGTTGAGTTCCGAATCAAACTGATCCGAGACCAGCCTTCCTCCCACGCCATCTTTGGTGTGATGAATGCGCAACACTGCTTTGAGTTCGTTCCCATCCGGCGTTTGGAGCTTCCAATCCCACTCACCATCCAGAGGGTAATCTTGAACACGAACAGCCTTCCAGCTCCGCTCAATCGTACGCTCAACAAACTTTATTCGAACAGTCCCTTCCAAGGCGTCCTTTGTCAGTCTCCCTTCGTATTCTGCCTGAAATGGATGACCAAGAACTTCATAAGATAATAGAATCTTGATGGTGCTGTCCGACCAGTAGACCGATTCAAATGCAATCCTGTCCCCTGACGCATGCCGAAGTGCTCCAGCCAAATTACCAGCATCATTGAGTTCAATGTCCATGACACTGGAATACAATTCCCAATTACTCTGACGAGTCGTCCAGCTCCAGGTCCCGGTGACTGCTTCCTTGGCGTGTCCTGTTTCCTGTGCATGAACCGGAAACATGAAAGAAGCCAGACAGATCGCCAGTGTTAAAAAGATTCCGTTTTTCATGAATGCAAATTGTATCAAGAACTATGACTCATTTTCATCATCAAACCATTCGTCTTCCGGATCAAATGCCGGGACGGGAATGTTGATGATTTTCAATTTACCAATCGCGCGATGCCGGCAACCGGGCTGAATCATGACCGCACTCATCGGGCGTACCGGAAACCGTTCGCCGTCCAATTCCATTTCCCCCTCCCCTTCCAGCACCAGATAGATCTCGGTGAGTTTTTTATGATAATGGGTTCTTGAATCGGATTGAATATCCACCATGTGCAAGGTCGCCGTTTTGTTCTCCGGAGAAGCAAAGGCACGTTTCGCAAAACCACAAGGACAACGCACTGCTTCCACCTCATCCAACTGCACCATTTGATATCGCTTCGACATGTGCCTAACTTGAAACAAATCGCTGAAACAAACAATCCTGTATATTGAAACCAAGCAATGGAATGCTCGATTTCCGACGTACATGGTCGAAGGAGTAAATTCCACCTCACACCCACTTCCATCCTCAGTGCATGCATACGGCTTTCATGAAGCCATGGAAACACCACAATTCAACCCACACAGATAGCTTCCCTCGTTCCACATCTTTTGCTTAAGAATGGTTTCAAGGAAAATGTTTGGGAGCCGGGTGGAACCGGCCTCTCCATTGTTGTTGAATGAGCGGCATTTCAAGTTTGAAACCATATCAGAATCAGCTTTGAGCATCAACCGCCTCTGGTTTATCAAAACACATCCGTCAGATCCGGATCAGATATTTGTCGGAACCGGAGGAGCAGGTCTGTTTCATGGCACCGGACTTAAAAATGACTAAATCATGACATTTAATCAATTGGATTCATTTCATCCATATATTATAAACATCAGGGATAAGGCACGAGAAATAAATACTACATCGTGACAATCTGCAGCCGTTGTGTTGGCAGGTGATACATTGAAGCTGTTGAGATTTCTTCCTGATCCATGCTCTGGTTTTTGATAAGGCAAAAGCAGGGCACTTATAGGTGTAGTGATCATGACAAAACAGCAGGACCTCCTGAATTCTTACAGGCAAACTCGCCGTCATTGGCGAAAATGGTTCGCTTGCGCCCTGGCCGTTTTCTTATGCGCGCTTTTTGTGATCACAGCAAGGGTATTGGATTCAATTGAAACAAGGACTCGACAAGATACGATCAACGCTCTTCAAACAGTTTTGTCATCTACTCACACCTCAACCGACCTGTGGCTTCGCAATCTTTACCAACAGGTTCAGCTGTGGGGAGAACATCCCGAAACGGTGCGGCAAGCTGAGTTGTTGGCAGCATCGGCAACAAACGAAACAGCTACGCTCATATCCCATCCGGCACAACGAGCACTACAACGCATTATAAAGAACCGTTCCAAACACCATATCATGGATGCTTTGCAGATCGTTGGAACAGATGGCACGATCTGGGCTGCACTTGATGAATCCCACACTGGCAAAAGACATCTGATCCCTTCTCGTTTTCCTGGCATATGGGAAGATGTCAAACAAGGTAACCCACGTGCCACGCACCCCGTTCCATCTCCTTATTCCTCTCAGGAGAATGAGGATGCTAAGCCTCTGCAAGCACCTGCCATATTTCTCCTGTCGCCAATCATGACTCCAGAACATGAAGTGGTCGCAATCATGGCTTTTTCCATCGATCCGTATGAGGCATTTATCCCAATCATCCAAGCCGGCCGCATAGGAAAAACAGGTGAGACCTATGCCATTGATAAAACCGGACGTTTTATCACACCCAGCCGGTTCACGGAAGACCTCTACCACGTCGGTCTGGTTCCCTCCGATGAACCGATCATTTTCAACCTCGAAGCGAGAGATCCCGGAGCCCCTTTACAGAAAGAACAAAGCTATACCGGACAGAGAAAATCATTGCCTTGGACCGAGGCTGCATCAAACGTCATCAAGCAGAGGGATGGAGAAAGCCTTGTCGGGATCAGGGATTACAGAGGGATTCGTGTAATCAGCGCCTGGCAATGGGATAAGGATCTGGAAATAGGTCTGATAGCGGAAATCACTGAACAAGAAGCTTTGGCTTCCTTTGAGCAGACCCGAGTCGCCGTTCTGATTTTGATAGTTACCGTGTTAGCACTGCTGGCCATCATCGTATTGGTCCTGAATCAATATGTTGGAATTGCTAAAAGCAATAAACTGGCCGTGGAAGCCATTCATTTGGCAAAGGCCAGTGAAGAAAAGTTTCAATCCATATTCGAAAATGTTGTCGAAGGCATTGTTTGCATTGATACTTACGGACACATCCTGGAATTCAATCAGGCTGCGGAGCGGATTTTTGGTTACCAGTCAAGCGAGACAATAGGAAAAAATGTTTCCATGCTCATGCCCGAACCAGACAAAAGCCAGCATGACCAGTATCTGCACCGGTATCGTCAAACCCGCACCAAACACATTATGGGCGGATACCGTGAAGTGATTGGATGTCGAAAGGATGGGACGACGTTCGATATGGAACTGGCTCTAGGTGAGTTTAGGGATAACAACAACCGGTTCTTTGTCGGTCTGGTACGCGATATTAGTGAACGTAAGGAAGCGGAAAGATTACTCATCACCGCACGTAAGAAAGCGGAAACGGCCAACCAAGCCAAAAGCCAATTTCTCTCGCGTATGAGTCATGAATTACGCACCCCTCTCAATGGAATCCTCGGCTTTTCAACACTGTTGGGTATGGAAAACCTTTCCCCCAAAAACAAAGAAAATGTCGACCGAATCCAACGTTCCGGCAAGCATCTGTTGCGGATGATCAATGAGGTCATGAATATCTCAAAACTTGATCACCACCAAAAAGAAATTCACCTGGAACCCATACCGTTAACGTCCGTATTCGACAAAGCGATCGCTGCCATGAACCCTTTGGCGAGTGAGAAGGAAGTTGGCATTAAGGTCGAGAAACTTCCAAGCCAGAATCTAAGCGTTTGGGCTCACCATGACTACTTGCTCCAAGTCTTCCAAAATTTGATTTCCAACGGAATCAAGTATAACAAACCGCAAGGTTCACTCACTTTGAGCGTCGAACTACTGCCGGACAAACGGGTCAAAGTAAGAATTGCAGATACCGGGATCGGAATTCCTGAATCCAAGATCGAACGCTTGTTTTCACCCTTCGACCGCCTGGATGCAGAAAGGGAACAATCCCACATCGAAGGCAGTGGATTGGGCCTGACGTTGACGAAATCACTGATCAAAGCCATGAAAGGCACCATCTCAGTCGTCAGCAAAGAAGGCCAAGGAACCGAGTTCTCCATCGAACTGGTAGGCGTTTCCTGAGCACCTCTTCAAAACTGCCCAGTGTTCAATAACACCAAAGTACAGGCCTCTTCCACCAGAACCCCTTCCTTTTCGATCAGCGGATAGGCCTCGGGAGCTTCCGCTCCCGGATTAAAAATGATCCGACGGGGTTTCTTCTCCAAGATGGAATCAAGATGTTCCAGAAATCGCGTGGCATTGACATAAACGGTCACCGTGTCCAACGTGCCATCAAACTGTAAAACATCTTTCAAACAAGGCCCGCCATTAATAAATTCCTTGAACGGATTCACCAACACGACCTGGTGACCATGCGATTCCAGCATCTCTGCCACCCTGTAGGCATATCGATCCGGTTTGTCACTCGCTCCAATGATGGCAACGGTCTGTTTCATGAAGACAATTTTACTTCAATCAAAAAAATAGTCACTTCTTCATTTCTCTATTGCCATTTGAACATCAAACATTATCAAGGTCGGAAGATTTTTAGTTGAATTTCCTGAATTTGACGAAAATGCTTTGCATTTGATGTTACCAGAGTCAACCCATATTCCGCAGCGGTTGCGGCAATCAAAGCATCACCCGCACGCATGGAGTGGGATAAAACATATTGTTCCACATATATGGATGCTCGATGAGCAATATTTTCAGTAATAGGCAATGTTTCAAAAGACAGGTCACGTAGGAATTCCTGATTGCGTCTCAAATGCTATTTATCCTGCGAACCATGCAAGAACTCCATGTATGTGTAAACAGATATGCACCTACGCTCAGCCCGGTTAACCACGTTGGCGGCCTTCACGTTTCCGTGCTGAATCCAGATGAATACGTCAGTATCAAATATCACGGTATCGGGGTCCTCTTAGTTCGTCCATGATCGTTTCTACCGTTTTCCGTGACTTAGGTTGGCAACCAAATAGCGGATGCTCTTGCACAAGCATGCGCTTTTTTTCTGATGTAGCAGGCACAATGGTTCCCTTGAGTTTCCCTCTATGAAGCACCTTGACTTCTTCATTCCTTTCCAAAGCCTGAAGTACATCTTTCATATGATAGCTCAAATCAACAACCGAAGCTTCCATGTCTACTTGAACTAGACATTCCAAGATAATCTTCAAGTTCAAAAACGATGATCCGACGCCCCGATCAAACTCTTTAGTCTTCGCGCATTGACGTAAGGTATGGGGAAGTAAGGGATGCCAGACAACATGGAACCCTATCGATCTTTTATTGTTCACCTTCAAATTTTTCCCTC
>JAQCFT010000081.1 GCA_027619545.1 Verrucomicrobiota bacterium
ATCGGTAGAGAGTGTCCTTCTGTGCCAGGCGAAAATCTTCCCCCAGGAGGTCCGCCATTGCGCTGTGATCAAACCAATACCGGTGCAAACGCCACTCGCTGCCTGGATCAATCAATCGATATGCCACCAAGGTTTGCAAAACCAAATGCCAAGGAGTGCCTTTCCTGCTTTCCCTCAAACGTTGTTCCCAAAACTCATCCAATTTCAGTTGTCGCCAAAGATCACTGGCCATCCAGCACGCACCCCATTGTCGAGGACGGTGCAGTTGGAGTTGGCTGAGCTTTACCTGAAGACCTACTTCAATCCCTTCGGGGATATCTCGATCCTCTGGAAATAGGGCAACCTGTCGATGGCTGCGTTCGTCGATCGCATCAATTGTTTTGGTCCAACTGGCCTTTTGGGTGTCATTGATTTCTCCCAAATACAACAAGGTCTTTTGAACATGTTTGCCACTGCGGATGCGGCGGTTTTCAACCACGCTGTAGTATCGATGATCATTTCCGTTCTTTCGACGATTGCTGGCTCGCAAAAACATGACTCCTATAGAATCACAGATTCCAGAGGAGGGTGCAATAGGGTAGGTCTTCACCACAGGCCATTTTGAACCACGACACCCCGTCGTTATTGATCAAAACCTCTCTCCTACCCCCGAAAATAGTTGATTTTACTCCCGAATAGCGAAAGTCGGGCTAAGGTTACCGTTCTCTCCTCTGGAATCCTTCCTGAACCACTAAAGCTTTCTGCGTCTCAATTACGTGATTACGGACTGAATAACACATGGGCATCAGCCCGAGGGTTTGTTCAAACTGCCGAACAGGTTGACCAGCACTTGAAACTGACTCTGATGGTGGATTCGGAAAAGCTCGAGGTGGTGATTGCTCTCGGAGGAGAGGATCGTGTTCCCATGTTGATGGAGACTTATGTGGAAATCCGGGGGGTCCTGGTGGTGGGCAACAGCGCCACCGATCCAAACGAAATGCCTGCGATCGTTACCAACGGGATCAAACGTTTGACTGTATTAAACGAATCATTGGATGATTTTTTTGGCACAGGGAAAATGACCATCAAGGCCCTTCAGGAAGGTTCTGAATATGGTCGTATCAGCTCGAAGGGCGCGTTAAAGAGCACGAACCGGCCAAGAGGCTGATCCTTCAGGATTCGACAGGAGAGATGGTCATACCCATTTGGCAAAACAAACAACTGACCATGGGGGCAACGATTCAGTTGTCGGTTTTCGTGGAGCGACAGGAAGAGCGGCTATTGCTCAGGAATGCTGTTTTTCGAGATTATTTCGTGGATCGCACAGGCATTCAATCACAGCCCTGGGATCAATCTTGGGCTCGTCTTGATGAGTTACATTCCTTGCATGCCATCCATAAAGATCATTCTATCCAACGGCGTGTGCGTGGTGTGGTGACAGGAGTAGAGCCGCATGAAGATACGTACATCTATTTCCTGCAAGACACTACAGGCGCGGCCAGAGTGGCCTGGACATCCTCCAGCTCGCAAATGATGTTCTCCGACTGGGTGGAGGTTCTGGTGGAAATCGGTGGGGGAAATGCTCTGAGCCAGCCGAGAGTGCTGACTGTGTTACGTCAATCCCCCGGAATCCTACCCGAACATCCCGACGTTTCCGCGAGGTATTTATCCTTGGGCAATCTCAACGGTCAGCTTGTCAAGGTGCTCGGTATTGTTACGGAATGTAAAAAAATCGATGCTGAGACGTTGGAGGTGCATCTGCATGATCCCAGTGGAACCGTTGTGTGCCGGGTAAAAGGAGCTGCCGAAGCATTAAGTGATGTGTGGGTGGAAGCTTTGTGCAGCATTTCCGGGGTTTGTACTCGTTCGCGAGTGAACAATGATCTTTTATCTGACATTGATTTACTGGTTTCCGGTCCTGAATTAGTCCGTACAGAGCAAGCACGCGATAATGATCCATTTGGTCCAGCCGTTACCCCCATTCAGGCCATCCGACAGGGGCATGATGTTGTTTTTGGTAAACGTAGTGTCATACAGGGGGTGGTGACATACCAAAGTCGGCCTGGTGAGTTTTATCTTGCCGACCATTCCGGCGGTATTTTCATCCGCCTTAAAGAAGCGAAACCAGTGAAGGTGGGCGACTCATTGCGCGTGTCCGGATTTCCAATGGTAATTGGGAGTCAGAATGTGATGCAATTGTCGGTGGTTTCCCCGATGAAACTAGCCCCGCCTTTACTCACTCCGGTTCGACTTGAAAATTTTTCTGATGTCGGAGAACAGTTGATCGGTTCTCCTGTTCGGGTGATTGGGACCGTGACCGGGTGGCTCAATGATTCCGAGGAATCCGCCTTTCATCTGCTTTGTGGAAACAGCATTGTTCCCGTTGAGACTCCTGCGGGAATTCCCACCTTCAAGGTCGGGACGGATCTCGCGGTCGATGTCATATATCTCGCAAGTTACGACGGGGTAGGGAATCCGACGGGTATTCGGCTGGTTTTGGCGGATCCTTCTGCGATAGAAGTTTTGAAGCATCCTCCATTGGTAAAGGTCTGGCATGTGGCGGTGATGGCTGCGTTGGTCGGATTTGTCGCGATCATGTTTTGGGTTTGGAACGCGCATTTGCGGCATCAAGTGAGGTTGCAGGTGCAGGAATTGCTCGAAGCCAAACAAAAGGCCGAGGCCGCTGATAAAGCGAAAGGGTATTTCCTTGCCAATATGAGTCATGAAATTCGCACCCCCATGAACGCTGTCATTGGTATGGCTGACCTCCTTGGTGACAGTCCTCTGAATGTGGATCAGCGGGAGTTTGTGGAAGCAATCCGGCATTCGGGAAGAACCTTGCTTGCAGTGATCAATGATATTCTTGATTATTCCAAAATTGAGGCCAATTACCTGAATCTTGAGAACCGGCCCTTTGACTTTCGGGCCATGTTGGAACACGTGGTTGAATCATTGGATCCGCAGGCCGCCGCCAAAGGATTGTGTTTCTCATTCTATGCATCGCCCGGCTTGCCGGCGAAGGTCCTGGGGGATGAATTGCGGATACGCCAGGTCCTTTTGAATCTCCTGGGCAATGCCATCAAGTTTACCCCCGAGGGCAAGGTGGCCATCGAGGTAGCATCCACTGGAGGGGATGTTGCTCGAGTGGATGTCCTGGTCAAAGATACCGGGATTGGCATGACCCCTGACCAGACGGATAACGCTTTCCATCCATTTTTACAGGGGGACAGTTCAACGACTCGACGTTTCGGCGGAACAGGGTTGGGATTGAGTATTTGCAAAAAGCTTGTTTCTGCCATGAATGGAGAGTTACAGGTGAAGTCAGAGCTGGGCAAAGGTTCCGAGTTTCTTTTTTCCATTCCTTTTTCTGTGATTGTCCCTGCGCCTGACTCGGCAAAACCTTCCGGTCAAATTCCCTTGTTGGCAATCATTGTCGGAGACGAAAATAATTCAGATCTTAGTTTGACACAGTATCTGAAGGAACTTCGAGTTGGCCATATACATGCCGAATGGAACAGTGACCTGGTCGACATCATCCGCAATAACCTTCAAAAGGACCATGCCGTTATTTTGTTTGCTTCCGTCGAATTGTGGTGTGCGAATGAGCCGCTGACTCAGCATATTCTCGATGAACAAGACCGCGCGCCGTTGCTCCGGATTTACCTGATGCGGCGACGCCATGCCACGATGCAGCCGATCGACTTTCCGGTTGGGGTTCAAATACTCAGGTATCCTTTGCGCTTGAATGAACTGACCAAGACATTCGAGACACTTGGAAATCAGGCGGAAGCATTGGATGCCTCCCTTGAGCAACCGGCAACGTCACCGGATCGCCTGACCGTACTGGTGGCCGAGGATAGTCTCATCAACCAGAAAGTGATCAAGGCACAACTTGAAAGCATAGGTCATCAATGTGTTCTGGCAGCTGATGGTCAGGCTTTGCTCAAGCTGTTAGATGATACTGATTTCAATTTGATTTTCATGGACTGCCAGATGCCGGTAATGGATGGGTACGAAGCCACGCGCCGCATTCGACAATCTGAACGGCATAAGTCTGTCAGGATTTACGCTTATACAGCAGCCCTTCGAGAGGAAGAGCGACAGCATTGCATTGATGCTGGAATGGATGGCTTCCTCAGTAAACCCATACAGCGGCAGGAATTAATAAAAATTCTAAGTGAAGCAGCCGGGTCTCAGTCATAGCGCCAACCTCCTTCCCGGACAACGGGCGACATCTGTCAGCAAAAGACCTGGAACGGCGGCAGCCATCTGTAATCCCGTCGTTGTTGCGTTTTCAAGGGCAGTTGTAATCATAAGTTTTACAGATTGCTTACATGTGCCAATGATTCAAATCGATGGATTTTGCATCATGGACACGCCTTGAATTCAACGCTATGATACGCCTTTATATTCCAGAAAATGAAGCGCGGAACATCCATTTTCATTGCTTTAGGTGTTTATTTCTCTGCGGACGTTTGCTTATTGCGGGCCCAGACGGAACAGAGCATTGGTTTCACTCAATCAATCAAACCCATTCTGGCAAACAAATGTTTTGCATGCCACGGTCCGGACCAACAAAAAGCAGGGTTGCGTCTGGACGAGGCCGAGTCCGCCTATCGTACTTTGGAATCAGGCGACCGAGCGATTGTTCCACACCAGGCGGAAGCCAGCCTCGTGGTGGATCGCATTTTTACCGACGATCCGGAAGCTCTCATGCCTCCTCCCGAAAAGGACAATCCATTGAGTGCAGCCGAAAAGGATCTGCTCAGGAAATGGATTGACCAAGGAGCCGGGTATGAAGAGCATTGGGCTCATAAGCCGCCCAGGCGTCCTGAATCTCCTGTCGTTCAAAGCAAAGAATGGAGCCGAACCGCCATTGACTTGCATGTGCTGGCGAACATGGAGCATGAAGGATTGCAACCATCACCCGAGGCTGATCCGTATGTTTTATTACGACGTGTCTATCTTGATTTGATCGGATTGCCCCCAACCCCAGATCAAATCGAGCAGTACATCCAGGATCCTCGTCCGAACCGTTATGAACATTTGGTCAACGAATTGTTGATGTCGCCCGCATACGGTGAAAGGTGGGCCAGGCATTGGTTGGATCTGGCGCGTTTTGCGGATACGAACGGATATGAAAAAGATCGATACCGCAGCATCTGGCCTTTCCGTGATTGGGTGATCAATGCATTGAATGAGGGTATGCCATTTGATGAATTTTCCATCAAACAACTGGCAGGTGACATGCTTCCGAATGCCACCGAGGCGGACCGGGTCGCCACCGGGTTTCATCGCAACACGATGATGAATGAGGAAGGAGGAATAGATATTGAGGAGTTTCGCTTCGAATCGATCGTGGATCGCGTCAACACGACCGGAACCACCTGGATGGGATTGGCCATGGGGTGCGCCCAGTGTCATGGACACAAGTTTGATCCTGTTTCTCATACCGAGTATTGGCAGTTATTCGCAATATTCAATAATGCGGATGAACCCGAAATCGATTTGCACGATCCGGTCATTGCGGACCAACGCGCACAAATCCAATCAAAGATTCAGCAACTGACCAAATCCCTGAAGAATCAGTTTCCGAACCAGCCCGGCGATCAGGAGGAAGCGATCGGAACGCAGTTTGCCGAGGGGCAATATTATCAACAACGCTTTGATCAATGGCTGGAAAGCGCAGTGGGCAGGGCGGTCGGGTGGACCGTGTTAAAGCCTGGAAGCTTACATTCAAAATTTCACGCCACCTTGACCACTCTCCCGGATCAATCTGTGCTTGCGTCCGGGGACAAGCCCAATCGAGATATTTATACGATTGAACTCACTTGCGATCTGCCCTTCATCACCGGGTTTCGATTGGAGGCCTTGGCGCATCCTTCATTACCGGATGGTGGGCCGGGACGTGCACACTTTTTCCAGACAGGTGATTTTCTCTTGTCGGAATTCATTGTCGAAACGCCCGATGATCAGGGTGGCTGGGTCCGGCATGCATTCGACAAGGCCACCGATTCCCATCACAAAGACAAGCACGAAGCCTCCAAATCACTGGATGGTTTGCTTGATACCGGATGGCAGATAGGGGGGCGAACAGGCGAGGATCATCAGGCTGTGTTTGCCTTGAAGGAAGCCATTCAACGTGATGGCGAGCCAATACGTGTTCGAATCACATTGGATCAATCTTTTATCCATCAAGTAACCATCGGGAGGTTTCGTTTGTCCGCAACAGGGGATGATCGTCCTGAAGCAAGCGGTATGCCTGCGGATGTGGAGGCATTGTTGGCAGGAGGGGCCAAGGAGTGGGAAGCGACAGACATGGCCTTGTTGGAAGGCCAATTCCATCGGGAAGCTTCCGAACTGGAAGGTGCGAGAGAGGAAATCATCACCTTGCGCAGGAAACTGCCATCCTTCCCCACCACCATGGTCATGCTGGAGCGAAAACCTGAGCACACACGCACCACATTTCGTCGACATCGAGGCGAGTTTCTAAAACCCCGTGAAGAGGTGGGGCCGGGTGTGCCCGATATGTTTCATGACTGGCCTGAAGGGCGACCGGTCAATCGTCTGACTTTTGCTCGTTGGTTGTTTGAGCCGGGCAATCCCTTGACGGCCCGTGTGGTGATGAACCGAACCTGGCAGGCATTCTTCGGCAAGGGCATTGTGACCACACCAGAAGACTTCGGTTTGCAGGGAGCCATGCCCTCACAACCGGATGTGCTGGATTGGTTGGCGGTTGAATTTGAGCAAAGCGGGTGGGACATGAAGCACATGCATCGATTGATCGTGAATTCGGCGACCTACCGTCAATCCTCAAAACTCTCCGAGGCATTGCTTGAAAAAGATCCGGAAAACCGGTGGTTGGCCAGAGGGCCCCGCTTTCGGGTGGACGCTGAAACGGTGCGCGACATTGCCTTGCACGCCAGCGGTCTGTTGGAACAAACAATCGGGGGACCGAGTGTCTTTCCGCCACAACCTGCCGGAGTGGGCGACCTGGCATACGGAGGCCCCGGCTACAAGGAAAGCGAGGGCGCGGATCGTTATCGTCGTGGTCTTTATACCTACTGGAAACGAGCTGTGCCTTATCCGGGCTTCATGACCTTCGACGCCCCCAACCCCGAACGCACATGTGCCCGTCGCATCCGCAGCAACACGCCTCTGCAGGCGTTGACCCTGTTGAATGATGAGGTTTATGTGGAAGCCGCCAGTTCTTTGGCTAAGCGTTTGTTAAACGATCAGGCCTTATCGGATGAAGAAAGAGTTGGTGAAGCCTGGATGCGACTTGTAGGCCATCCCGTATCCTCCGCTGCCAGGCAACAGATATTGAATTACCTGCAAGGTGAAGCAGTAAAGCTTAGTCAAGCTCCCGAAACGGTGAAACAGTTGACAGGTGTCAAACAAGTCACCGATGCCACAGTACGCCTGGCGGCTTGGACACTCACATGTCGCGTGCTGCTTAATCTGGATGAAGTCATCACCAAAAGCTAATAAGATCATGTATTCGAATCATCCATTCCAAAGCCGTCAGAACCGACTCAGGCACCGAACACGGCGTCACTTTTTTCAGGACTGTGGTGTCGGACTGGGTTCGGTGGCGTTGGCGTCATTGTTGAAACCCCATGGTTTGCTTGGTGCGGAAACCACACCGGATCCGCTCGCTCCCAAGCCGACCCATTTTCCGCCGAAAGCCAAACGTGTTATCTACCTGTTTATGGCGGGTGCGCCGAGTCAGTTGGATCTGATTACAAGCCCGAGTTGAAAAAACTCGAAGGGAAACCTTTGCCCAAATCCATCGTAGGGGAGCAGCGATTTGCTTTTATTGAGCCGGATGCCGGGGTTCTTGGTCCCCAGTTTTCCTTTGCCAGGTATGGGCAATCCCAAGCCGAACTGTCCGAAATACTGCCGCATCTAGGTGAAATGGTGGACGAAATCAGCATCATCAAATCGGTGAACACAGACCAGTTCAATCATGCGCCTGCTCAAATCTTTCTGAACACCGGAAGCCCGCTTTCGGGCCGACCCGCCATGGGAGCGTGGGCCACCTACGGACTGGGCAGTGAGTCCGCGGATTTGCCCGGTTTCGTGGTGTTGAAATCCGCCGGAGGGATCAGCGGGGGCGCTGCCAATTGGAGTTCGGGGTTTCTGCCTTCCGTTCATGCCGGTGTTCCTTTTCGTTCGAAAGGGGATCCCATTTTGAACGTGTCCAGTCCGCATGGGGTTGATCGATCGATTCAGGAAAGGTCCATTGGATTGATCAATGCCTTGAATGAGCAGACTCTGGCCGATTGGAAGGATCCGGAAATTCAAACTCGCATTGACAATTACGAAATGGCCTATCGGATGCAGTCCAGCGCTCCTGAACTCATGGATCTGTCCGGGGAAACCGAGGCGACGATGAATATGTACGGCGCAGAGCCGGGCAAGGAATCGTTCGCAAACAACTGTCTGTTGGCACGACGCCTGGTCGAGCGGGGCGTGCGCTTTATTCAGCTGTATCATGAAGGATGGGATCATCATTCAAACGTTGTGGGTGGTCTGAAGAGTCAATGCAAACAAACCGACCAAGCCAGCGCCGCCTTGTTAAGGGATCTCAAGCAGCGTGGTTTGCTGGAAGACACGCTTGTTGTCTGGGGAGGCGAATTCGGGCGTACCGCCATGGTCGAATCCAACGCCACTCTGGGGCGAGTCAACGGGCGTGATCATCATCCCGCGGCATTTACCATGTGGATGGCGGGTGGCGGCATACGCAAGGGACAGACGCTCGGTGAAACGGATGAGCTGGGTTACCATGTCGTCAAAGATCCCGTGCATGTGCATGACCTGCAGGCGACCATACTTCATTGTCTGGGGCTGGATCACCTGCGACTGACGTTTCGATTCAAAGGGAGAGATTTCAGATTGACGGATATACATGGCAATGTCGTTGAAAAGCTGCTGGCATAAAACTTGCAGCACGGGCAATATGGCAAATATGAAAACAATGTGTGCTTTTGTGGTGTTGATTTTTATGCTGGCCTCTTCAACAGGCTGCTTCTGGTTGGCGGTCGGAGGGGCGGGAGCTGCTGGTTATGCGATTGGCAAGGACGAACGTTCTGCCGGCACGGTTGCCCGAGACGCCGGCATCACCACCAGGGTGAAGACGCGTTTTGTCGCCGATGAACAAATAAAGGCATTTGAGATCAATGTGGACACTTTCGATGGAGTGGTCACTCTCAATGGTCACGTGGAAACAAAAGCACTTGAACAACGCGCCGTTAAAATTGCTTCAGGCGTGGAACATGTGAAGTCGGTGGACTCCAAACTCCAGATCCTCGACCAATAATTCAACCTTTGATGGTTTACCCATATTGTCCACTCTGGTAAAAAGGGTAAAAGCCTCCTGGTTTTTTACAACAGCAGCCTAATTTCATTTGAAAGCATTACTCGATAACATTGGAAAAACAACTGAACGCGCCTTCCTGATAGGAGCGCAGTTCAAATCCCATACCTCCTGGGAAATCCAGGATTCCCTGGCGGAACTTTCCCAGTTGGCAAGCACTGCGGGTGCAACCATCGTTGGTCAAGGATTCCAGAAACTCGAAGCACCCAATGCCGGAACCTTCATTGGAACAGGCAAAGCCAAGGACTTTGCGGAGGAATGTCGTATCGACAAAATTGACACAGTCATCTTCGACGATGAACTTTCTCCCGGCCAGGCACGGAATCTGGAAAGAATATTTGAGTGCAAAATCCTTGATCGCACCTCGTTGATTCTCGACATCTTTGCGCAACGCGCCCAGACCAAGGAAGGTAAACTTCAGGTCGAACTCGCACAGTTGAAGTATTTGCTTCCCCGCCTTACCCGTTTTTGGACGCACTTGTCCCGACAAAAAGGCGGCATCGGCATGCGCGGAGGTGATGGTGAATCTCAGTTGGAAGTCGACCGCCGTAAAGTTTCCGAGCGCATTGCGCGTCTGCTGGTAGAGTTGGAACTGGTGCGCAAGCAACGCGAAGTGCAACGCTCCGGTCGGAAACGCAACCTCTGGCCCTTGGCTTCCATCGTCGGTTACACAAACGCGGGTAAATCCACCCTGCTCAACGCACTGACCGGCTCTGAAGTAATGGCCGAGGACAAGTTGTTTGCGACATTGGACCCTACCACCCGGCGTCTGCGATTGCCGACCAACCAAAATGTGCTCATCTCCGATACGGTGGGTTTTATCCGGAAATTGCCGCATCGACTGGTTGAAGCGTTCAAGGCAACCCTTGAGGAAGTGGTGGAGGCTGACTTGCTGATCCATGTCACCGACCTCAGTCACCCGCAGGTCGATGAGCAGATTCAAGCGGTCAACACGGTGTTGGAAGAAATCAAGGCTCATGAAAAACCATGCATGATGGTCTTTAATAAGATCGATCAACTGGAAAGTCCCGGTGTGTTGGATCATTATCTCGATACCTATCAGCCTTCCGTGGCCATCTCCGCCAAAACCCAACAAGGATTCGATGCCTTCTACGCCGAACTGGGTCGTCAGCTCAAACCTATTCGACAATTCATCGAACTCAAGATACCGCTTGAACAATCACAGGTGATGTCCCGCTTGTACAAGATCGGACAGGTCGAGGAAAGGAAGTTTGAAGGCAACGACGCCCTGTTTAAAGTGCGCATCCCGCCTCAATGCCATCACGAATTTGAAAAATATATCGTCCGTGATCTGGAATTGGTGACGAGTGGAGATTGTTGAGAGTGATATCCACTTCAATCCGGGTTCAGCAGCAGACCACCCCTTCAACATGGGATCGAAGATGACGAAGCTCTCAGAGGTGGCCAGTCCAATGCAATAGCAGTCGGCATGTCTTTTTGTTGCATTTGTGGGTTTTATAGGTCTCAATGAGGGGGTTCCGCAACAGTTAAAAGTATTTCGAACCGATGCATTCGATGCAATGAGTGATTCAGAAAGTAATGGAGCCTCTGCGGCTGGCGCTGGAAAAAAGGTAAGTAAAAAGAC
Source organism: Verrucomicrobiota bacterium (assembly GCA_027619545.1). Classification (GTDB taxonomy): domain Bacteria; phylum Verrucomicrobiota; class Verrucomicrobiia; order Limisphaerales; family AAA164-E04; genus AAA164-E04. The sequence goes on from JAQCFT010000081.1 coordinate 10,965, forward strand.
AAACCGCAGTGCCGGGGAACGGCTGCATCAATTGGGCAAGATGCGACATGACCCCGCCCAGATCAGGTATGCATTTGAAAGTGGTGAATATCCCTACCAGACAAAACTGAAGCGAGCCATCTATGAAAAGAACAAGGCAGCGCTTCAAGTGGAACTTCTGAAGCTTCAACAGTGGGTGGAGCAGACAGGGGAAAAGGTGGTGGTTCTCTTTGAGGGAAGAGACGCCGCAGGTAAAGGGGGAACGATTAAGCGTTTCATGGAGCACTTGAATCCCCGCAAGGCACGGGTGGTTGCCTTGAACAAGCCCAGTGATCGCGAGAAGTCCCAGTGGTTATTTCAACGTTATATCCAGCATTTACCATCCGCCGGTGAAATTGTTTTCTTTGATCGTTCTTGGTACAATCGGGCAGGAGTGGAGCGTGTGATGGATTTTTGTTCACCGCAGGAATACCTCGAATTCATGCGGCAATGCCCCGACTTGGAACGCATGCTTGTCCGATCAGGAATTCGTTTGTTTAAGTATTGGTTTTCGGTGACGCAAGAGGAGCAACGTCGTCGTTTCTCCTCTCGCAGGAGGGATCCCTTGAAGCAATGGAAACTCTCTCCGATCGACAATGCTTCGTTGGATAAATGGGCGGAATACACCGAAGCGAAGGAAGCCATGTTTTTCTACACGGATATTGCCGATGCACCTTGGACGATCGTCAAATCCGATGATAAAAAACGTGCCAGATTGAACTGCATGTTGCATTTTTTGAATGAGCTCCCTTACAAGGACAAGGATGAACACGTCGTCCGGCCTCCCGATCCCTTGATTGTTGGCTCCAGTTCCCACGTCATTGACCGGTCGGACCACATTCTTGGAAAATCCCTTCACCCCAAGAAACGTCGGTCGACGAAAAGTTGAGGATTTTCGATGCTTCGCAATCTGCTCAAGGAATGGGCCTGATACAAACACGCTTTGCTGCCGTGTTCAGCTTCGCTCTGGATACAGTCAGTAAGCCGTCAACATTCGATCCCACGACAACCCATTACCCGAACGATCAGGCACAAAGATGAAGTGTTACCTTGCTCTCAGTTGTTTGAAAGTTTCAAACGCTTGATTCCATTGTGTTTGGTCCGTTGCGTGGAACGTTTCGGTGGGGAATGAGTTGGACACAACTTTTCTTGCCGATGCAAGTGAGTCCAGATGGCCGAGAGCCAGGGCCTGGATGAGAATATTGCCGGCGGCGGTGGCTTCGACGGGCCCTGCGACGACCTTGCGATCCAGTGCGTTGGCGGTCCATTGATTCAATAAATGATTGCGGCTTCCGCCTCCGACAATGTGGAGGGTGTCGATGCGATTGCCGGTCATGGATTCGATATCGATCAGGGTTTGGCGATACAACAAAGCCAGGCTCTCCAGAGCGCAACGGATGATGGCTCCTTTGGCCTCAGGAACGGGTTGGCCGGTCTCGCGGCAATAATCGGCGATGCGCCGGGGCATGCCTCCCGGAGGGACAAATCGTGGATCGGTCGGGTCAATCAATGATTGAAAGGCGTGTGCTTCGCCCGCCATACGTGTGATGGTTTCGTAGTCCAGTGTTTCACCTTCCATTTCCCAGGCGCGTCGGCATTCCTGAATCAGCCACATGCCAATGATGTTTTTAAGCAGACGAATGGAACCTCCATAGCCGATTTCATTGGTGTAGTTCAGTTGGAGTGATTGATCGTTGATGACCGGATCTCTTCGTTCCACCCCCATCAAAGACCAGGTGCCTGAACTGAGGTACGCCCAGTTTTCTCCTTGAGCCGGCACTGCCGCCACTGCTGCTCCAGTGTCGTGGGAACAGCTTGCAACGACTTGCATGCGATTCAAACCTGTCCGTGCAATCAGTGCCTCAGACAACGATCCGATCGGTGTTCCGGGTTGAACGATATCCGGGAGTTGATCTTTGCTCAGACCGGCAGCCTTTACGAGTTTGTCAGACCAATCTTTTGTGTTGGGATTGTAAAGTTGAAAGGTGCTCGCCATGGATAGTTCCAGAACGGCCCTTCCTCCAAACCAATGATTGAATGCATCTCCGATACCGACCAGGGTTTTTGCCGAACTCAGGCGTTCAGGCTTTTCGGCGCCCAACTGGAACAGTGCGTTAAGCGGCATGAATTGAATGCCGGATTCCTTGAAGATGGTTTCCCAAGGCAGGCGTTGGATGATGGTATCGACTCCAAGCGCGGTGCGGGGATCCCGGTAATGATAGGTTGGCTGCATGCGCTTGCCGTCCCTGTCATAGAGTACGTAGTCGACGCCCCAGGAATCGCAACTGATGCTTTCGAAATCTCTGCCGAGTTTACCTGCTTTCTTGAGACCATCTTCGATTTCCGTTTGGAGTTGATCAATGTTCCAGTGCAGGGATTCTCCTGATTGAACGGGAGTGTTTGCAAAACGATGAATCTCATCCAGGCTCAGGCGGCCGTCCCTCAGGTTGCCCTGGATCAAGCGACCGCTTTCAGCTCCCAGATCACATGCAAGGTAACAATGTTGTCTCATGGTAGGTAGGCAGATTGGGTGTGTGTTATTCAGGCGTTCAGCTGTTTTTGTCGTTCATGTTCATCCGGACGAGTGGCGATGCGTTCGACATGTTGAGGCGTCAGGAAATTGGGTCCGCCCATCGCTGCCGCGCCACTGAAAATGGCTGCGGCTTTGTCAGCCATCAAGGTGCAGGCCATGACAGAATCCGGGGTCGGTCCCATGGCGATGATGCCGTGGTTCTGCAGGAGGATCAGCTTGGGGGTGTAGCCTTGGTGTTGGATGAAGGATTTGACGCGATCCCGGATCTCACGTGCCAGGGGTAAACCTGGATCCGTGTAGGGAACAAACACCGATGCGGCGCCGCAAAACACAACTTCATCCGGAAACAGGCGGCGTTCGGCAAAGTCTCGGGCTCTGGGTGAACAAAGCACTTTGTTGGCATCCAATGAATGGGTATGCCCGACATACTCAACGCCCGGTAATGTCAACAACCAGGCGTGGAAGATCGTTTCGATGCTTGGCTTCTTGGCTTTGGGATCGTATTTGACCGATTGAAGGAGCTCCTTCATTTCAGCATCGGTCAAATTTCGATTGGCGAGAGCATCCGTCAGAGGAGCGCGTTTGCAAACGGTCAGGTCTGATTCCGATAGCGATCCGAGTACGGAGCCACTTGCTTTGACCACAAGATAGTCCTCGTCGATCGCCGCCGAAGTATTTCCTTCTCCCAGGATGCACAAAGATCTTGAGGCATCGCCCAATTGGCGCGAAAGGTCCAGTAGTTCGGCAAGACGAACCGAAAGTTTCTCTTGGTCAATGGTATTAGTTTGGGACGAAAGCATATGAAGACAATATGATGAGCAGCTTGATCACTTTGTTCAAGAACGATTGACAAAACCCCTGAAACACTTTGATCGACACGCAGTTGCGATGTGGTGTTAGCTTTTGTATGTGTGCGTGGAATGCATTGTATAAGAATAGTTAAAGAAGTATTTCAGGCAAGAAAAGATTCATAGAGAGCAATAAAAGCAATGCATGAGCATGTGGGCATGCAAGATTAAGTGGGTAGAATTAAAACTGGATAATGTCATGAAGCACTCTTGCATATGTAAATCGGATTCCCTCATATCAATCCTCTTGTTTCGCCTCATTTTTTTGGCTCTGATTGGCTCCCTGATTGTGTGTGCGCAAGCGGCTGTGCCCCGCATGCATCAATTGATTACGTCGTATGAGGGTGCTGAAACCTGCGGCATGTGCCATTCCAAGGCCGCGTCAGAGGTCATGGATACGACCCATTGGACCTGGCACTATGAGGATCCGGAGTCCGGGCAAGTGTTGGGGAAACGTAATGTGATTAACAACTACTGTATCTCTGTTGCTTCCAACGAACCCCGTTGCACGAGTTGTCATGTTGGCGTGGGGTATTCCGACCAGAATTTTGACTTCACGGATGCATCAAAAGTGGATTGTCTTGTCTGTCACGATACGACTGGAACGTATCAAAAATTTCCGACAGGCGCGGGGCATCCCGTGACCGAGCCTAAAGAATTTCCTCCTGGTTCCGGTAATATGTGGCTCCCTCCCGATCTTACGATGATCGCTCAAAATGCCGGATCTACCAGCCGTGCCACTTGTGGCGCCTGCCATTTCAAAGGTGGTGGTGGGGATGCGGTGAAGCATGGTGATATGGATACGAGTCTGTTGCATCCGGATCGATCGTTGGACGTTCATATGGCTGAGGATGGCATGAATTTCCAATGTTCCAATTGCCACCGCACAGAAGACCATCAAATCCCGGGTACGCGATACCCTTCTGCTGTAACGGATAATCAAATGTGCCAATCGTGTCACTCCGACGCTCCTCATGAACACGAACGCCTGGACGCTCACACGGCGCGGTTGGCCTGTCAGACCTGTCATATTCCTGAATATGCTCGAGGTGGCAAAGCAACCAAGATGTTTTGGGATTGGACGACCGCTGGTCAAAAGAACGAGGACGGATCCGCGATCGTCACGAAAGATGAAAAGGGAAATCCTACCTATGACACGAAAAAAGGTTCGTTCATATGGGAAGAGAATGTGGTGCCGGAGTATGTCTGGTTCAATGGAGGGGTTACCTATGTGACGCTGGATGATGCCGTCAGCGAAGGGCAACTTGTTTCCATCAACAAACTGCATGGCGGCATAGAGGATCCCAATGCAAGGATTTTCCCTGTCAAAAGATTCACCGGCATCCAACCTTTCGATGCGGGCGCCGGTACCTTGGCTCAGCCGCATTTGTTCGGAAGCGATGCAAACGCTTACTGGAAATCTTACGATTGGGAACTTTCCCTGAAAGCTGGTATGGCAGCCGTAGGACGTGAGTTCCAGGGGCCTGTTGGCTATGTGGAGACGGAAATGTTCTGGATCCAAAACCATATG
>JAQCFT010000509.1 GCA_027619545.1 Verrucomicrobiota bacterium
CCGGTTTTCGAACCCCCCACATCCGCATCGCTACCGCTCGTGGGCGGATCGAGATCCACGCAGTCGCGGGACAAGCTGATCCGATCTACCTGATGGCTTCCAAATTCCATTTCGCCTCACAAAGGGAAGCCAAGAAACACTCAAACCAAAACCCCGGGCAGCTTCTCCGTGCTGTCCCCAAACTGCTCCACCGGAGTGCCGAAAGCTTCCAGCATGGAGCAATACAGGTTCGCCAGCGGGGTATTCGGATCCTGCACCAGATGTTGCCCTGTCTTGATGCGACCACCGGCAGATCCGGCGATCACGAGGGGCAGGTTGCGAGGACTGTGCTTGTTGCCGTCCCGCAAACCGGAACCAAACATGATCATCGAATGATCCAACACGGTACCGTTCCCTTCGGGCATGTTTTGAAGTTTGTTGAGGAGGTAGGCATATTGCTCCACGTGCCACTGGGCAATCAATTGGTACTGAACCAGATTTTCCTCTTTGTTTTCGTGATGGGACACACTGTGGTGTCCTGAGCTGACTCCGTCCAGAAACGAGAAATTGGTGTTGCTGACCGCATTCCCAAACATGAAGGTTGTGACACGCGTGCTGTCGGTCTGAAAAGCCAGCGCCATCATGTCGAGCATCAAACGCACATGTTCTGCATGCTCCCCGGGAATACCATCGGGTTTGACGGTTGGATCCATGTCCACCGCCGGCTGCCAGGATGCGCCTTCCGGTCGACTGGCCTGCTCGACACGCTGCTCCAGGGCACGGACGGACTCAAGGTAATCATCGATTCGCGCGCGATCCTCTTGACTGACACGACGCTGCAACTGTTTGGCATCCCCCAACACACGGTCCAGAAGCAACCGATCCTGTTGGCTTCCCCCTTCTTTTGGGTTCGTGATGCGAAACAATCGTTCGAAAACCAGCCTCGGATTGATCTCCCGGGCCAAGGGGCGCGTCGGACGGCTCCAGGCGATATGCGATCCGTAAACACGAGTGTATCCCACATTGGTATCCACCCCGATACTCACCGGTGCTATTGCCAATTCCAGCGAGGGCAATGGTGTCTGTCCGGCAATCCCGCGTGCCGCGATCTGGTCCATCGAAACGCCGTTGCTGTTCAAATCAAATCCCAGGGACTTGCTGATTGTCTGGCAAGTCAGAAATCCGGAGGTCTTGACGTAATGCCCATCTCCCACATTACTGGCCTGATTCCATAGATTGGTAGGGATCAGGAGCTTATCCTTGAGGCTTTCGAGTGGCGAAAGGGTTTGGGACAGTTTGAAATCGGTCCCCTCCCCCTCAGGCGTCCATTGATCTTCCCGAACTCCGTTGGGCATGAACAAGACACCGAGACGTCGCGGTCCTTCCTCGGGTTGTGCCAAAAGACGGGGCGACATCATGGATTCGAGCCAGGGCAACGCAAGTGCGGCTCCGGCACCTTTCAGCAAAGTGCGTCGTGAAATGGGTTTGGTCTGACCTGTGATATGCATAAGCGTGTTCTATGGACTCAACTAGAGCTCGTTTCATTCAATGTCGCGACTGTATCCGGATTTGTTTATCCGCAGATGTCGCAGATGAACGCAAATTATTAAGGATAGAATCATACTTTACTATCGTGATGCCGGCAACGAGATAGCATTCCCCATTTGCAGTAGCGGAATCTACCTCTAAGGCCAATATCTGCGTCATCTGCGGTTCCATACCCGATTGATTATGGATTTACTGTCTTGGTGCAGCTTTATATCGGAAAGGAACACTTTCGACAATACCCATCAACATGCGATGTGAGGCATAGCCATTGGCCTTAAGATCCTCCACGATCTGATCCACCGTACAATAATCTTCATAGGTCAAACCGCGACCAAGCGCGTAACCCATCATTTTTTTGGTCAGATGCCGCACAATCTGATCCTTCCGATCCATCAGAATTTGTTTCAATTGCTCTGGCCCTTCAAATTCGGTACCATCGGGCATGGTGGCTCTGGCATCCACTTTTTGATCGCCAACCGTATCCCGCCATCTCCCCAGAACATCGTAATTTTCCAAACTAAATCCCAGAGGATCGATCCGGTCATGACACGTGGCACAAGTTGGATCCTCGCGGTGTTTTTCCAACCGTTCGCGCAGGGACTGCGGTTGCGCTGTTTCAGCGTCTTCCTCCAGCAGCGGAACGTTGGGGGGTGGCGGAGGCGGCGGTTCGCCGATCAATGTTTCCAGAATCCATTTGCCTCGCAACACCGGACTGGTCCGATGCGGATGTGAGGAGACTGCCAGCACGGCCGCCATGCTCAACAACCCGCCACGATGCGGATCATCCGCAATCTCCACACGCTTGGGTTGTTCGCGAAACTCGCCTTTGACTTTGTAGTGACGGGACAGACGACGGTTGATGTAGGTGTAATCCGCATCGATCAAGTCCAGCAAAGGACGATTCTCTGTAAGAACCTCATGGAAGAAGAACACCGGTTCATACTTCATCCCGCCTTCCAACTCGGAGTCATACCCTTCGATGGAAGCGTCCGGTTTGAACTCACGCCCCAGCGCGCGGGTTCCGAGCCATTGCTCGACAAAGTTCT
>JAQCFT010000082.1 GCA_027619545.1 Verrucomicrobiota bacterium
TTCGCGTTCTTGTCACCAGTGCCTAACACCAGTGCCTAACCAGCAGCGCCATCCAAGCCATGCCCTCTTACAACAAAGTCATCCTTATCGGCAACCTGACCCGGGATCCTGAACTGCGTTATACCCCAAGCGGGCGTGCCATCGCCAAACTGGGACTTGCGTTGAATCGATCCTGGAAGACCGAAACCGGCGAGACGCGGGAAGAGGTGACATTTGTCGATGTGGACGCGTTCGGCCGTCAGGCTGAAGTGCTTGGACAATACCTTCGCAAAGGGCGACCGGTCATGGTCGAAGGTCGATTGAAACTCGATCAGTGGGATGACAAGCAAACCGGACAAAAGCGCAGTCGGATGGGAGTTGTGCTGGAGAGCTTCCAGTTCCTTGATTCTGGCGGCAATCGTTCCGAAGGCGAGTCCAGTGACGGATATTCATCTGCGCCACCTCCTTCCAATCAAAACCCGGCCCCGCATACGCAGAGGCCTGCTCCCGACGATTCCATGCCCATGGACGACGATGATGTTCCATTTTGATCCAGGGGAAGCAGCGTTTTACACTAGATTTATAACAACACCAAAAAAGATTATTTAGAACCGAGACAATATGGCAAAGACAGACGTAATTCTCATCAAAAAAGTGGATGGATTGGGTGGCGAGGCCGATCAAGCGACCGTTGCGGCGGGATATGCGCGTAACTACCTGATTCCTCAAGGATATGCCATTCCGTTGACCAACGCCAACAAACGACGCGTTGATAGCTTGCGCGAACGCCGTCAGAAACGCGAATCTGAAGAACTGGCACACGCCAAAGAGCTGGAATCCAGCCTCAGCCGCCTTGTCCTCAATATCAAAGTCAAGACCGGTGAGGACGGTAGAATGTTTGGTTCCGTCACCTCTCAGGTTATAGCCGACGAATTGATGAGCCAATTTGAGCTAGAATTGGATCGTCGCAAGATCCAGCTGCCTGAAGCCATCAAAACAGCTGGCGAACACTTGATCGAAATCCGGCTTCACGCGGATGTGACTGCCAAACTGAAAGTGCAGATCGAAGGTTCCGTACCTATGCCCACGGCAGCTGAGTAAGCTGTATTGCAAGGTGATTCAGCCATTTTAGACAAACCCCGCATGCAGGACGTGCGGGGTTTTGTTTTTGCAGCATTGGAAGCTTGAAAAGCTCCTTTCTTCCATATAAACCAACACTTACGCGTGCGTAGCTCAATTGGATAGAGCGTCGGTTTCCGGAGCCGAAGGTTGTGGGTTCGACCCCCGCCGCACGTACCATTCCTTGAAGCTTGATCGGGTCTACACCGCCGCATCACTGCTATTCCGTGGTTACCTGCCAATAGGGTTGGGCGTTCCTGGTGCGTCGACTAATGCCCGTTACTTTTTTGATGGACCCTCCAGGGATGGAGTAATGGAATTGGGAGGCGTACAGGAACCTGTTTACCAGTTTTTGAACTCTTTCGTCTTTTAGGATGAAGCCGTGGCTGTATTCTTTGTAGAATATGGCGTCGCCTACGAGGAGGGTTAAAACGGAGTCGTGGAAGCAACATGAACTGACGTGGGGCACTCTTCCATCGCCGTCTGGGGTGCGCAATGCCTGTTCAAGTTGGAAGAAGTTTCGAGGTTCATTCGCTTTTTTACTGTTACGTATGACATTCATGGATTGGTAGGTCTCGTATCCTCCTCTCACCAATACCAACACGCGTTCTCTTTGATCCTTTGTCAGTTCGTTCAGATCAAGCAATCCTTCTTTCACCGTTGCCGAAGCAATGGAAAGTGCCCCTTCGAATTTTTCAGCGATCGCCTGTTTCGAAGGTGTTTCTTTGGAACGGATGTTTTCTTGCCAATGGTCGATGTCAAAGAGGTTATGCTCTCTTGGGGTGGAGGTAAACCGACTTGCTTCTCGGTAGGATGCAAGCAGTTCAAGGGCTCCTGGGAAAGTTCTGATGAGTTTTCTTATTTTTGCCTTCACATTGGGGAAAACTCCTTCCCCGATAAGTGCCGCACATACAATATCCAATGACCCTCTGAATGGAGGTGCGGCAAATACAATCTTATGAACTCTGCCAAATCCGTTTGACTTTAGATAGTTTCTGAGAACGAAATTGCCTAAACTGTGTGTGACGAAATCAAATGAAGCTATGGGGCGCCCTGTTGCCTGCGATTTCTCCGTCAAATAATCAATGTAAGTTGCAAGGCGTTTTCCATTTTCCGATGCCGGTAGCCGCCAATCGTAATTGAAAATGAATACCGGATAGTCTGACTTCAGATCGCGTAGGAATTCCCCGTAGGCAAGCTTCTCGATTTCATTGGGCAAAATGATCGTATCGATTGATTCATCGTAGAATTTTCCATTGTGCACATGGCTCAGTTCCAGATCCTCAATTGTCTCAAAATTGCTCTGTACACCGGACCAAATAATGTCCCAATCAGGTCGATTCGTTTGAGCCAACTTGGTTCCTTTAATCCCCGGAATAAAAATGAACGCGTCTGCAGGCATGCCAGACACTTGCTCATGGGTTTATGTATGTCAATGTCGTTTTCCCGGTCAAATCTGATGACGCATGTACAAGAATAATTGTCATTGACTATATTCCATCCGAGACAATTTCATGTACTCTAATATGGAAAAAAATACCTAGAAGATTACCTTCGAGAAGGTCGATACCTGCTCCTCGGCAACCTTGCAGGAAGCGATCCGACAAAACTCTGGGATGGCTGCATCCAGCTGAAACAGGTTGAGGAGGTGTTCAGGAACCTCAAGGCTGATTGAGCTGTTCGTCCGATTCACCCCCGTCTGGAAGAACGCAGCGAAGCCCGTATCTTTATTGCATTCCTGGCATACTGTCTTCACGTCACCCTGGGAAAACGATGTCGGCACAGAGCAATGGAATAAATCATGTGAAGAGAGCGTGTTGTCGAAAGTCGCAACGTCAACGTATTCAGCTGTGACGAATTTTCAGGAACCACAGGACGATTATGTTTATGTGAAACCGTTTCATCAAGAGGGGGCAGTGGAGATGGTATCAGGGGAAGGGGCTAGATACCCTGTTGGGTCAAAAGATGGGAAACAGTTGTATTTCCAAATGAGAAATAAAATATATTCCATCGATATGCTCGAAGGTCAGCGAAAAGATAATGAAGAACCCAAAGTAGCATTTGAATTACCCGCAGGAATGTCCGGGGAAGAATGGGCGCTTGATTGGGAAAATGATCGAATATTGATCAGTACGAGTGCCGACGAAGATGCAGATACCTCCGGGGCGTCCAGCGTCGACCTCAATACATTAAGAATCACTTACAATTTTGACGTTGAATTAAAAAGAACTGCTCAATCTCGACTCAGATAGAAAGAGATGTCGCTGATTGCGCCATCATCTTCATTATTGCCGGTAATCAATTTCGGCTTGCTTGTGCCGTGCATTTCAGAACGAAAATGGTATTCGCTTTGAAATTCATGACTCATTCGGAATACGACAAAATGTCTTGGAAGAACGAACTATGAAAACTCAGACAACAACCAAGGTGCGAGCCCTTGATTCGGTTCCCAAGGATTATCCGAGTCTCTGTTCCGGATATCCCCCGCGCCCCATTCATGATGATCATGAATACGCTGAAGCCCAAAAAGCCATATTTGAATTGATAGGCTTTGAAGAACAGTTTACTCCCGATCAATCCGACTATCTGGAGGCAGTCAGTACCTTCATTGAGCAATATGATCAACAAACGATAAGTTGGCCTCGGAGAAACCCGAAGTCCATCCTGAAGTATCTCATGGCTGAGCACGCTATGAGTGGCGCCGATCTGGCAAGATACCTTGGCATCAACGAATCGATGGGAGGAAAAATCTTGCGAGGGGAAAGAAATCTGACTGTTGAACACATCCGCTTTTCTTGATGAAGAGTGAGACGTATTGAGAATGTGCAACAGTTGCTGCAGTGTGCGGTTTTGTGCGGCAAGCTGATAATTTGGCCGCTTTACTTGGATGATTTTTTGAGTGTTGAATAAAGTTGGTGAGTTAGGCCATTGTTGGATTGTGTCAAAAATAAGGTCATTCAGAATTTATTCAAGCTTGGCAGAGGAGAACCAAGCCGAGTATCGGCGTCGGTCCCGGATGTCTCCTCAAGAACGAATGAATGAATTTGCCGTTCTTCAAGAACGTGCCTGGGGGAATGATTGGAGGACCAAACCAATGGACCGAATAGCAACTTGGGAAAAGGTGGATTGGTAGGGTATGACCACGTTGACCGAAGATATGGTCGAGTTCTTGGGGTTGCTCAAAAAGCACGGTGTGGAGTTCGTTTTGGTGGGCGGTCACGCTGTGAATTATTATGGATACGTGCGGACAACTCAGGATATTGACCTACTCATTTACCCTTCTCCGAAAAATGCTCAGTGCATGATGGCTGCTCTAAGCGATTTTGGATTCGGAGACGCTGGAATTCCGGTGTCACTTTTTGAATCGACAGGAAGTGCCATTCATCTGGGTAATGAACCCAACCGCATTGATTTACTGACAGCGCTGAAGGGGATGAGCAATGAGCAGATATTCAAAAACAAAAAGCGCATACACTTGGGTTCATTGGAACTGGATATTATCGATTTAAATGACCTGCTCCAGATTAAGCGGCAATCAAGCCGTCTCAAAGATCAGGCTGACGCCGAAGAGATTGAAAAATCAAAACCTGATGGAGACTCATATGATAGATGATCCGATCGTTGCCGAAGTTCGACTGCATAGAGCATTCATAATCAATGGATTTGATGGAGGGTGGTTAGATCTAACTTGTTTATGGGTAAAGCCCGCCTCCGCTTAAAGCTCCGGGAGACACCTTTCGCGATGCGAAAGGTGGTGGAGGCGGCGGGAGTTGAACCCGCGTCCTAAGCAAACTTGCCGTGAAGCTTCTACATGCTTGTCCGGGTATTGGGTGTCTGTGAAGTGATGACGACCCGGCGCGAGTCACTTCACATAGTCCGCATGAAATCAGTTTCGGTCCCTTGCGCGCGGTCTCCGCTCCGAACCTAACCTGCTGTCAGCGTTTCTTCCACCCAGCAGGTGTCAGCAGAGAAACGTCGCGGAGCTTTATGCCGCGAGAGCTAATTCATTGTTAGCATTTATTGCTATTGGTCCGATTTTTTACGAGGCCAACGAACCATCCTCGGCATGCTACCTCAGACGTATCTACCCAGTCGAAACCAGTACGCCCCCATGTAGTGGGTACAAACTGCACGGTGTTGGAGTGCTTGTCAAGGAGGGGTTGAGTTTGCGTGGGGCGATCATTTTCCGCCTACAGCTTGCGGGTTCCCTTGCAGGTTGGGTAGCGGGTGCAGCCCAGGAAGGGTTCTCCGGTGTGGGCGCCGGTTTTTGCGGTTCGCTGGACCATGGGGCTGTTGCACTCGGGGCAGGGGGGGAAAGCGTTGTCTTTGGTGGTTGCGGTTTGTTGCCGGTGTTCCAGGCGTTTGGCGGCCAGCGTTTCCGAATAGCCACCTTCTATCAGATCAGGGCGTTGGCACGTACGAATGCGTTTTCATGTTCCAGCCAGGGTGCATATAGGTCGAAGCGTTCCATGTCGGTGAGTTGTTCCCAGCGATCGTTATGGGTTCTGGCTACTTCGCGTATGGCTTTTGCCTCGGATGACCGAGAATCCCAGATCATTTGGCGGTGTTGGCGGATGTAGTCTTCGTAATCGAGTAACAGCTCTTCCAGGCTGGCTCTGGCTACGTTCACCAGCCGGAGTTCGGTGTTGCTGTTTGTAGCGCCAGCTCGGGATCCCTTCGCAATATTTTGTCGCCCGCTGCGTGCTGCCTGGATCATTTGGTCCACTGTACGGGAGCGCGCGTTGAGGAATTTTTCGCAAAACCAGTAAGTGGCGTCGTAGATGATCGTTGCCGTTTGGAAGCTGCGCAGTTTTCGGTAGCCGCCGCTTTTTCTGATGCGTGGCATGTTGGTTCTTTCGATTTTGGTGGATCGGTCGGATCAGTTGGATCGGACTGATCCGACCGATCGTTTTACTCGTCAATGTGACGGGTAAGGATCTCCATGCTCTCGGGGGGGAGGGTGGAAAGTTTCATGTTGCCGTTGGTTTCGCTGAAATAACTGGCCGCCCAGTCGGAGTCAAATAGCGCCACGGGGTGTTCGTTGCCGTCGTAGGCGATTTTCGTACCTGTGGGGAGTTGCAGGTTGTCCAGATCGGATTCCTCCAGTTCGACCGGCAGCCAGCGAATGACCGACCAAGGGGCGGTTTCAAGTCGTGATTCGGCTCCGTATTCGGATTCCAGGCGGTACTGCACGACCTCGAACTGAAGTTGTCCCACTGCCGCGAGCAGGGGGATGCGTGTCAATGCATCCCGGACTTGGAGGACCTGTATGACGCCTTCCTGCAGGAGCTGGTCCAGGCCTTGACGGAATTGTTTGAATTTTGCCGTGTTCGGATTGTGAAGATAGGCAAAACATTCCGGTGTGAAGATGGGGATTTCCCGATATTGAATTGAGGGATCGGTTGTTAATGTGTCCCCAATGCCGTAATCGTTCAGTCCCACGAGTCCTACGATATCCCCTGGGTAAGCGTCATTGACAGTTTCTCGTTCGTTGCCGAACAGTTTGTGTGAGCTGGCCAGGCGGACTTTCTTGCCGGAACGCGGGTGGATGACGGTCATGTCGCGTTCGAATTTTCCTGAACAAATACGGGCAAACATAATGCGATCCCTATGTTTTGGGTCCATGTTGGCCTGGATTTTAAAGATGAATGCGGAAAAGGCTTCATGGTCCGTCGGGATGATTTTTTCTTCGGATTTGCGCGCTGCCGGGGGCGGGGAGTATTGAAGGAATCCCTTGAGCAACAGTTCGACTCCGAAGTTGTTCATGGCGCTGCCGAAGAACACTGGGGTTATGGCACCGGAATAGACCGATTGGACATCAAAGGATTCACCGGCCAGATTGAGCATTTCGACTTCTTCTTTGAGTTTGTCATGCATTTCGGCATTCATTTGGTTCCGGATGATGTCTGCATCCAGATCCCCGACTGATTCCGGAGCGCGATAAAGTCCGCCTGCTGTGCGTTCGAACAGATGCACCTCCTTTTTGAGCCGATCAAACACGCCTTTGAAATCAACCCCGGTGCCGATGGGCCAGTTGACCGGGAATGACCCGATACCCAACACGCGTTCCAGTTCGTCCAGCAGTTCCAGCGGATCTTTCGTCGGCCGGTCGCACTTGTTCATGAAAGTGAAGATAGGGATGCCCCGGCGTCGGCAGATTTCGAAGAGTTTCTGGGTCTGGGCCTCGATCCCTTTTGCGGCGTCGATCACCATGACCACGCCGTCCACCGCTGTGAGCACTCGGTAGGTATCCTCGGAAAAATCCTTGTGTCCGGGAGTGTCCAGCAGGTTGATGGCAAAGTCTTCGTATTCGAATTGCAGCACGGTGGAACTGATCGAGATCCCGCGTTTGCGCTCCAGCTCCATCCAGTCCGATGTCGAGGCGCGCTGGTGTTTGCGGGCGGTGACCGAGCCGGCAAGGTGAACGGCTCCTCCGTACAGCAGCAGTTTTTCCGTCAGCGTGGTTTTACCTGCGTCCGGATGAGAAATGATCGCAAAGGTGCGTCGGCGTTGAATTTCTTTCTGAAAACTCACAAGGCGGCGTAGAGTAACAGGATTTAGCCGAGGAACAAGCTGGAATCGGAAGTTCCGGTAATCGATTTGGACGGGGAGCCGGGTTTGCCCGGGTGATTCAGTTTTCTCCACACGCGCAACGCTTCGGAAACACTCCATGCCTGCGCATCGCATCCTCGCTGGGTGTGTGGTGCGTCTCCATCGGCGATTTCGGGTAGTTGTCCGGAGCATCCTTCCTTCCAAAAATAGGTCATGCTGGCCAGATAATCCTTTGCGGCTTTTTGGGCTGAAGGATCATCGGGCCATGCTTCGCTCAGGGCTTCGCAAAAGGTGGGAAATGTCCACAGCCACGCAGTTCCGTTATGGTAGGCCGGTTTGCGTCGCGTGTCCTCGTCGCCTTCGTATCGCCCCCAATATGGAAAGGCCGGGTTGTTCAATAAATCACCGTGTTTTCCGTATATCGGCAAATGGGGTACGACGGGAAGTGGTGCCAGCGAGCGTAGCGCTCCAGGGATGATCAGATGCTTGCGAGCGGCCTCGACGGTTGACCGGGCTTTGTCCTGGTCAAGACAGCCCAGGCTCACCGTCCAGAGACAATTGCTGCGTAATGCCTGATCGCGCAGGGCGTCTTTTGCTGAAGTTCCTTTGGACGCGATCAACACATCTGCCGGCCAACCTTTCTCCTTCAGCCAGAACAGTCGGTTGAAGGATGATTTCGCCAGTTCCAGCCAATGACTCCAGGTTTGAGTGGGCGGCTGCATGTATGGATGGGGCGGGGATGTTGTTTCATCTTGTTCGGCCAATCGTGTCAGATGATTCAGAAGGCGGATCCATAGGGCCTGTATTTCCACCGGATAGCCTTCTCGGGGGGTGCCGGCGGGATAATTGGTATCCATCCATGTAAAGTGGCTGGGACTCCATACCAATCCGCTGTGTGCGTCCATGCGGATGCCATTGGGGGCACCTTTCATGATGCCGCCGGCGATGCGGAACAATACTTCACGGATGGTGCGGCCACTGGAATCCACCTGGGTTTGGTAAAAATCAGTCCCTTTCAAAGCAGCTGTTTCTTCGCAGAGAACGCCGTACCACAGGGGAGCGTCGGATGTGTCGCGATTGGACGCGTTTTCACCATGAATGGTATTGGGCAGGGTGCCATGGGATTCGAAGCGTCCGAAGACTTTCAAAAGTTTTACAACGTCTTCGACCATTCCTGCGCTCAGCATGCCGCGTGCGGCGATGAGCGAGTCGCGCCCCCAATCGAGGAACCATGGGTAACCGGCGATCACGGTGCGTCCATCGTCGCGTTTCACCACGAAGGTTTCCAATGCCTTGACCAGATCGCGGCCCCAGGTGTCGCGTTCGTCGAGATTTGATTGAGCCAGCAGATTTTCGTGGTGATTGATTCGGGATTGAGCGAATGACTCGATCGCTTCTTTGTTTGGCCTTTCCTTTTCCGCGCTCGCGACAAAATGTGCCGGTTGATCCGGTGTGAGGGGAAGTTCAAACCAACCGGGACTGAATGCGTCCCCATGACCGGTTTGGCCGCGGGTTTGCTCGATGGGGTGGGGGATGCCATGAGCCCATTCAGGGCCTGAATGGTATGAGCCGCTGTCACACCAGACACTCAAGTGTCGATCATCTGCCGGGGTGAAGTGAAATCCGTTCCGATCTGAATTGGGTTTGCAGTGTTGATTGAAGTGGTGATCGGCGCCGTCGTTGCGCTGGGTTTCCGAGTGAAAGTTGCGGTCTTCGAGATCAAAGCGAACGGTCAGGCTCACCTTGCATTCTTCAGGGAGTTCGGCACCTGTGGAAACGCGGTCGCTGGGTCGTGATATTCGCAGTGTAACCGTGTTGGCATGCTGGATCATGTCGACAACCAGTTCCAATTCCACGGAGCGTCCATTGCCTGCCGGAGCAAAGAAACGCCACTTTGCAGGAGGCCCGGCTTCAAATCGAAGGAGCGCCTGCCGGTTGAGGGGCGTGATGAATCCGTCGGCATTCACCCACATTCGAACGCGTTTGATGAAAACATGGCGGTCTACCGGCAATGAGCCGTGCAAGTTGGCTCCCAGTAAACAGTCATACTTGGATTCAATGACCTCCAATCCGGCATGCATGCGTGCCATGGCCCCGCGACCATTTGTCAGGATTGTGCGATGATCGTTCCCGGAACTGAGTGCGCGGATCTGGTCTGCGTCATAGACGTAGAATCGCGCCTGGATCGTCTGTTGCGGTGAGCTGTAGATTTGGAGCTCCAGGTCCAAAGCTCCCTGCATGTCGGTCCAGTAGGCCGCGACGTGTCCGTCCTGCACAGGGACGGATTCCATGTGAATGGGGCACGCTGCGTGGCCTGGGCGCCATCGCAGGCGAAAGGGATGTTTTTCCCTGACCACGATCCAATGGCGGACAGGAACCGGAGTGACTCTTGGTCGATCCTGGCTGTTCCAGGTCACGACGTTTTGATAAAGAGACCCGTTTGTTTTTTCTATTGATTCCGGTTGGAATTTGCTTCGGGTGATTTCAGTCAACCATGTTTCCAGTGATTGATGGATGTTCTCGGCTGCTTCTTCCCAATCCAGCAAGGGTGTGGATTCAATCGGATGAATCTGACTGAGGCAGCGGAGGGCTAGCGCCGCTTGAGCGCGTTTGGCGCAATATTGTTTTCCGGTATCGATGGCCGGTGACGGGTTGTGAGAAAGGCAAAAAACAGCGCCCGGCGGAAGGATTAATTTCCAATTCTCCTTTTCAATGACCCATTCCAGATCCTCCTCTTGTCCCAGCAATTCATGATTGGGAGGAGTGTTTGTTTTCCTGCCAAAGAAGGAGGCTTCGAAAGTCGCGGTTTGAGATTGCGTGTCGTCTGTGTTGGCGATGATCCATACCTGATCCTGTTTTTCGCGCGAGAGACGTTCGAGGACATAAACAGCTTGGTTGTCAGAGGAATGTGCGGTCAGGTGAGAACCGTCAAAGAAGCATGGATGGGAACTGATCAGTCGGTTGAGTTTGGAAAGTTCCTCGACGATGTTTTCCTCGGCGCCCCAGTTCATGCCGGTGCATTCATGCACGATGATTTTTTCGGGCGCGAGCCACTCAACGCCACAGGTGAAACCAAATCCGCCATTGAAGCTGGTCAAACCGCACAGTCGATTTCTGAGAAGTGACCACACCCGGCTTTTGGCGGCCAGTCGACTGTTGTCATGTGTTTCGCTGTAATGCACCAGTGTTCCGACACGCGGGCTTTGGTGGATGCAGTGATTCATGTAACGGTTCACCGAAGGCCCGGGATATTCCTGGAACAGCTCTGAGTAAGCCCACTGCATGCCTCCCTCTTTCAGTAATGATTCGGTCGCTTCCCAGGCACCTCCCAGACCTTCGAGGAGGAAGATCGTGTCGGGGTACTCTTCGCGTACTTTTGCGGTGATGTATTGCCATGCTTCGACCGGAACCATGTAGCCGGCGTCGCAGCGAAATCCGTCCACGCCGCGTTGACACCAGGTCAGGAACACGTCTGCCAGGTATTTCCAAATGTCCGGGTTTTTATGACGCAACTCCACCAGGTCACCCCAGGTGTTTCCCCATGCGCCCGGACTAATGAATTTGCCCGAGGGCTCGCGTTCATACCATTCGGGATGGTTTTCAAAAATGTCGGCTCCCCATCCGGTGTGGTTGGCCACCAGATCGATGAACAAACGGGCGCCTTTGGCATGGACGGCATCGGCCAGTTCGCGGAATTGATCCAGTCCGGTGGAGTGATGGTCAAATTCCACCAGCGCAGGATCAATGGCCATGAGGTTTTGGGCTGCGTAGGGACTTCCGAAACGACCGAATCGTGCGAAGGTCGTCGGGGTTGGGTTGATGGGCAGCAGATGGATGATGCGGCAACCCAGGGTGTCAACGATGTGGGGAAGTTCTTCGATCAGGTCCCTGATTTTTCCCGAAGGAGGAATGACGGAATATCCTTTTGAATCGAGTGGTTGAAGGTGTTCGTTGGTGCGTTCGGCTTCGGTGTTGGATTTGTGTTTGGATTCCCCGAAAAGGCGGATCCATGCACAATATATGGTGTTGGCGCTTCGCGCGAAATCGGGATGAACCGAGATGCCCGTGTTGGGGCCTTCAGGCCAGGTTTGGCGGTGGCCTTTATCGACCAGGTAAGGTTTGGCCTGAAAGAATCCCACCTGGCTTAAAGGCAATTCCACTGTCCAACGGTCCGTTTCCCACTTCATCGGGATGTCCTGCCAGGAGAACAATGCCAGAGCATTTTCTCCTGAGGTGCGTTGCATGATTTCTTTGCGAAGCACCTCGGCACGTCCCAGGTTGGTGCGCAGGAATGCCTGGTGGGTGGTCTGGTTTTGATTCAATTCACCGGGGCTGATTTCGAATCGTAGCCAATCGCCCACATAAGCGACTTGGCACTCGCCCGGGGATGGCTGCATGGAAGGTGTGTTCATTCAGGGGAAACTAGTTTATTCATTCAAAAGAAAGGAATCCGAAATTCTTTCCAAAGGAAGCTTCGGGACAGCTTGGGAACCATTTTTTGTACGGTCCTGTTCTGTAGTTGCAAAGGGTGTCAGCTCAAGCCATCAGAGGTTTAAGTTCCTCAATATGGCGAGGGATGGCGCGCCATGGATCTTCCGCAGCCTCGTACTCCAGCACGACAAAGCCCTGATAATTGGCTTCCTTCAGGATATTGACCAATCGGGGCAGGTCGGAAGGTCGTTTTTGCTGACCGCGCGGAGCGATTTCGACTTTCAACTGCACGTTCACTGCGTATGGGGCACACTTGACCAGATCTCCGTAGGGATCGTCGGTGTGGAAATTTCCGGTGTCCAGGTTGATGCCCAGCCAGGGACTGTCGATGCCCTTGACGATTTCGATCAAAGGATCGGCTTCGGCTACGATGCCGCCGTGGTTTTCAATTCCAAGAAAAACCCCTTTCTTGGCGGCGTAATCGCAGCATTCTTTCAGGCCCTCGATGCAGCGGACGACGGCTTCTTTCCAGGATCCGTTCCTGGGAGCGTTCCCGGCAAACACCCGGATATGAGGCGCTCCCATGACAGCTGCGCGATCGATCCATTGTTTGACATGACTGATTTGCTCGTTTCGTTCCTTGCCGGGAAGATCTGTGAATTGGTTTCCAACCGCGGTGCCACTGATTGCCACTCCTCGCATGAAAGCGTGATGTTTGAGTTTCAGGAGAAACGCATCACTGATTTCTTCAGGAAAATAATAGCTGGTCAGCTCCGCCCCTTCACATCCGAGATCGGCGCAGAACGAGATAAAGTCGAACAAATCGATCTGGCGAGATTCGGGGGGAAGGTTTTGGCGTGGGTGGCTGGCATCCTTGAAATAATCACGGAGGGAGTAGGCTGCCAGACCCAGTTTCAAGTTAGGTTTGCCGGGACGATTGAACGCATCGACTGCATTCAGGCTGAAAGGCGAGGCCATGCTTCCGGCCAAAGTGGCCAGGGATCCCATGGCTGCAGTTTCCAGGAATTGTCGTCGTGAAGCAGTGTGTTTTGGTGGCATGATGGTTGATCTGGTTGTCAGGTTAATGAGTGTGTTGTAATTTTTCTGAGCAGACCTTGTGACTTGTTCATGCCTCCACAAATCGTCCTAATGATCTGAATTTGGAATACCTATTCTTCATCAGATCTTCTTTGCTTGTGGATAGCAGGCTGCTCAGTGTGGATTTCAGTGTGGACTTGATCGAGTCAGCGACAATATCCACATCATTCTGTGCACCACCCAGTGGTTCTGGAATAATGTCATCCACCAACTTGAGTGATTGCAGCTGATCTGCTGTGATGCGCAATGACTCAGCGGCTTTCGGGATGGCCGACTGGTTTTTCCAAAGAATGGCAGCGCATCCCTCGGGGCTGATGACCGAGTAATAGGCATTTTCGAGTATCAGCACCTTATCCGCGACGCCAATCCCTAATGCGCCACCGGATCCACCTTCTCCAATGACGATTGCGATGACGGGGACTTCCAGCAGCATCATTTCGCGGAGATTGACCGCAATGGCCTCGGCGATGTGCCTTTCCTCCGCCCCGATGCCGGGGTAAGCGCCGGCGGTATCAATAAACGCCACGATCGGCAGGCTGAATTTATCAGCCATTTTCATGAGTCGCAGTGCTTTGCGGTAACCTTCAGGATGAGCGGAACCGAAATTCCTCATGATGTTCTCTTTGGTGTCCCGCCCCTTCTGGGTGCCGACCACCATGACCTTCTGGTCGTCCAGTGAGGCGAATCCGCCCACCATGGCTCGATCATCTCCAAATAAACGATCCCCATGGAGTTCCGAAAAATCTGAAAAAATGTGGTGGATGTAGTCCAGGGTGTAGGGGCGTTTGGGGTGACGGGCCAATTGAACGCGCTGATGGGCGTTCAAATTGGAGAAAATCTGTTCGCGTGTTTCTTGTATCTTCTTTTCGATCAACGCGATTTCTTCCTGAAAACTGATTGCCAGGGAGCTGGTTTCCTCATGGCGTTTGAGTTCTTCCAGCTTCCTTTGCAGTTCCGCAACCGGCTTTTCAAATTCGAGATAATACTTCATCGACCTCCGATTTATACGGTGTTTCGTTCAAAAAGGTAAGTAAAAATAAAAACCAACGCGCAGCTTGGTTTTCCGGCTCTGTCGGGACGATTTTTACCCTTTGCCATGCTTTCTCCGTGACAACTTGATCGATCCCATAAAATGGAACGTGCCAAGCCGGAGGTCATCGATTGGTTGTGGCGATGCCTCTGCGGCTCGATACAGGTTCGAAGGATGCACTTTCCGATCCGGACTTATGACAGAGCATGCGTCTCCTTTGATGACATTTCATTCCTGGTAGCGCCCAGCCCCCTACTCGCTTACCTCTTTTGCTTTCATTCGGTGGTAGGCATCCAGTGCCGTTTCTCGTGCGATCGTGTGGTTGACTATTGGGACCGGATAGGTTCTGCCGAGTTCAATGCCCGCCATCTTGAGTATCATGGGATCCACGTTCCAGGGAGTGTGGATGTCATTGTCGGAAAGGTTAGAAATTTCAGGAATCCATTTGCGAATGTAATCTCCATGGGCATCAAATTTCTGACTCTGCATGATGGGATTGAAGATCCGGAAATAGGGAGCGGCATCGGCACCGCATCCCGCAATCCACTGCCATCCCATGGTGTTATTTGCCAGGTCCGCATCGACCAGAGTGTCCCAGAACCATTCCGCTCCCAGTTTCCAGTCCAGCAGGAGATGCTTGACCAGAAAGGATCCTACGATCATGCGCACCCGATTGTGCATCCACCCGGTCGCCCACAGCTCGCGCATGCCGGCGTCTACGATGGGGTAGCCGGTTTGGCCTTTTTGCCAGGCCAGGAGCATGGTCTCATCCTTTCGCCATGGGAAAGTTTCGAATTCCGGTCGCAGTGGACATTTGGTCATGTGTGGGAAATGGTGGAGCAGGTGATGGGCAAATTCACGCCATCCCACTTCCTTCATATAGGTGGAAAGCATCACCGAGGCTCCCGAACTTTTGGTGCGGCAGGTTGTCGTTTCCAAATGATGGTAGATCTGCCCTGGAGTAATCTCTCCAAAGTGCAGGTGGGGTGACAGTCTGGATGTACCTGCAATGCCGGGAAAATTCCTTTTCCCTTCATAGTTCCCGTATGCTTCCGACTGGAATCGCCTGAGCTGAGCCATGGCTTCATTTTCTCCGGGTGCCCAGCTCGCTTGAATACCCTTGTCCCAATGGATGGAAGGGAGCAGTCGAAAACTTTCCAGACATTCGGACTTTAGGGTGGTTCCTGGATGCTTCGGCCAGATTGCGGGTGCGGGGAGCGGTCTGGCGGGTGGGGATTGTTGGCAGAGGTGTTTCCAAAAAGGTGTAAACACTTGAAATGGCTTGCCAGATTTGTTGCGAATGGAACAAGGGTCCCACATGAGTTGTCCGGGATAGCTTTTGAGTTCGATGCCCGACAGGGTGAGGGCTTTTTGAACGGACGCATCAATGCCCTGCCAGAAAGGATCAAAACTGGTGGAGACATGAATGCATTGTGCGTTTGTTTCTTTGCAAATCGATTGAAGAATGCTGGCCGGTTCGCCTGTTCGCAGGATCATTTTGCCCCCTAACGAACAAATGGAGGACTCCAGGCTTTTTAGCGATTGATGCAGCCACCATTTGGAGGCGCTACCCGTTG
>JAQCFT010000083.1 GCA_027619545.1 Verrucomicrobiota bacterium
GCCAACATGGGCGCGGATGGATCGAGCCATTGCGCCATGCCTCGCTTTTCATTCATGGCGCGATGCGCGAGATAGGAGGTGATCTTCCATCGTTGGGGGTATTGACCGGTGGAAATGGCGGTGCGCGAAGGTGAACAGATGGGGGAGTTGACGTAGAACTGTTCAAAACGAATCCCTTCGCTTGCCATTTTGTCCACGTTGGGGGTTTGCGCCGCCTGGTTGCCAAAACAGGAAAAGTCGCCCCAGCCCATGTCGTCAATAAACACGAGGATGATGTTCGGTTTGGCGGCCTGGAGCGGTCCCAAAGTGAAAAGCAACGTTAGAATAAGGCTGAATCGCTTCATGATGTGAATGGTGGTTTTGATATGGATGATTCAGGTCTTGCCTTGAAATGCTTGAAGGGTCAACCCGCATTCAATTCCTTGAGATACGCCTGATACAATGTCCTTTCCAATGGGTGCAGGGGAATGGATCGGTTGTCAACGCGCTGAATGTGCACCAATCCATAGGAGCATAAGGTGGCAAACACCGAATCCGCACTTACGAGTTGCGCCAGATCGCAGGGCACCTCCGAGCATTCCAGTCCGAGGGATCTGGCCAATCTCAACATGAGTTGTCGTGTGGTGCCGTTCAGTATGCCGCATTCTGTTGTCGGGGTGAAAAGTTGGTTGCTCCGAATCAGAAACAGGTTGGCGGAACTGGTTTCCGTGAGATGATCATTCTCATTAAGGACGATTCCATCGTCAAAGCCCGCATCCATGGCTTCTTTTTTGATCAGGATTTGAAACAGTTTGTTCCCTGTTTTCCATTTGGGGATGGCCGAAAAGGATGGGGTGCGAATACGTGATGTATGGACACTCCAACTGACAGGTTTATCCTCCGGCAGAGTCGGGGCTCGGTGCAGCGTGATCAAGCGGGTGGGGGTGGCCGAGTTGGAAGGCGCATACCCTCGAGGTCCCGGGCCGCGGGATACGTGGATGCGGGCCAGGCCTTGTTCGGTTTGGTTCTTCTTCAGTAATGCCTGAAGGTGTTTCACCCATTCACCCTTTTTTGCGAAGAGCGGCATGTTCAGAGCATCACATCCGGTCTGCAGTCGGGTCCAGTGTTGATCCCATTGAAACAGTTTGCCTTGATGGATGCGAATGGTCTCGAAAAGCCCATCCCCGTAGAGGAATCCGCGATCCATGACAGACACCGAAGCGGATGATGTTTCCACGATCTCGCCTTGCAGCCAGCACCATGGGTAGGTGCCGTCCATCCAGGTCAGGCTTGCTTTTTGGACTTGTGCCATCATGTTGCGTCGGGTTTCCGAGTAAGTGTGGATTTGAGCCTAGTTAAATGAACGCTGAGAGGGAAGCCTGTCTTTTCCATTGAATCCGAATAATCTTGCCTCGCTCTACTGGGTGAGCGTTCAATGGGATAACGTTTGAACGATTTGAATACCCAATGAGGACCGTGAACGATCTCCAGATCATTGATTTCAATGTAAAGTCCCTTCCAGAGGGAGTTGTTGCCGAAACAGGCGGAATGCTTCCATGCGATTTCTGCTGGATTCCGCGGTCCGCACGGGCTGGTTCTTGTATCAATATCCCATTCTGACTATATGGCTTTAGATCCCAAAAGTATTCGACTTTTTGAAGACCTGTCGGAGGAGCAACTGGCCGGTTTGGATTCCAGTTGGCAATCGCGTCACTTTCAGGTGGAGACAGCCATTTTCAAGGAAGGGGATCCGGGGGATGGGATTTATCTGATTGCCGAAGGAGAAGTCAGTATTTCGGTCAAAATGCCCAACCAGCAGACCTGTCTGTTGGCCACCATTGAGACGGGTGATTTCTTCGGGGAGATGGCCGTACTGGACCAGGGCCCGAGATCGGCAACGGTTACCGCCCTGAAACCCACTGAAGTCGTGTTCATTCCCAGGCAGGTCATTCTGGATCTTTTTCATGCTTCATCGGAATTTGCCCTGAGACTGTTCAATGAAACCAGCGCCCGGCTGCGTGAGTTCAATCGTAAATATGTGGAAGAATTGCTCCAGGCAGAACGCCTGTCACTGGTCGGCAGATTTGCCCGGTCGATCGTTCATGATTTTAAAAACCCCCTGAATGTCATCCGGCTTGCGTCTGAGTTCGGTATTCATTCCGGAGCAGACGAAACGGCTCGACGCGAGATCCATGAGCGTATCTCGGTTCAGGTGGATCGCCTGAGTGACATGATCAATGAACTCCTTGAATTTACCCGGGGTGATCGAGCCGAAGTTGTTTTGTCTCCCTCCAACTACGGGCATTTCATCAAAAACGTCGTGGCAGAGTTGGGCGCTGAAGCCATCGGCAAAGGAGTTGAGTTGGAGCTTGGCTCAGACTTGCCCGATCTCGAACTGAGCTTTGATCCCCGGCGATTGAAGCATGTCTTCCACAACCTGATCGCCAATGCCCTTGACGCCATGGATGGAGGAGGGAAGGTCACCATCACCGTTCGCAAAAAGGACAATCGCCTCGAAACGGACATCGAAGACACCGGCCCGGGTGTTCACCCTGATATCGCCACCAGACTGTTTGACGCCTTTGCCACTTACGGGAAAAAACAGGGCACGGGGCTTGGTTTGTCAATTTGTCAGAAAATCGTCCACGACCACCATGGAGAAATTGCCGCCTTACCCAATCCCGGCAAGGGAGCCCTCTTCCGCATCCTCCTCCCGCTCTGATCCTTTAATTCCGGTCCAAACAATCAGCGTGCAGCAAGGAAGGCTTTTAGTTTTTCCGCTGTTTTGCCGCCGAAGCCAGGAACGATGGCGATTTCTTCCAGGGTGGCTGTTTTGAGGCGTTGGACCGAGCCGAATTTTTTGAGCAGGGCCGCCTTGCGATGTTGGCCAATGCCGGGGAATTCATCCAGGAGGCTTTCTGAGATTTTCTTCAGGCGGAGCTGAGCGTTGAATGTGTTGGCGAATCGATGGGATTCGTCGCGAACCCTTTGAAGCAGTTTTAGGGCGCCGGATCGATGGTCCAGCCGGATGGGATCCGATTCGCCCGGACGGTAGATCTCTTCGAATTCCTTTGCCAGGCCGATGATGGGAATGTGGGATAATCCCAGTTTGTCCAGTTCCTCACAGGCCATGCCGAGTTGTCCCTTTCCTCCGTCGATCAGGATGAGTTCCGGGTAGGGCGGATTGATCGTGTGGTCATCGTCCTGGTTCTGTTGTTGTTCTTCATATTCTTTTTTGAGTCGGCTGTAGCGGCGGCGGACGGTTTCGGCCATGCAGGCGAAGTCGTCTTGTCCTTTCACCGTTTTCATTTTGTAACGGCGGTAATTGGAGCGATCGGGGCGGCCGTTTTTAAAACGGACCATGGAGGCAACTTTGAATGTTCCGCTGATGTTCGAGATGTCGAAACCTTCAATGCGTACTGGGAGTTCGATTAAACCCAGGACCTTGCGCAGCTCGGTCATATCGGCGATGGGATCGATGGCAAGGGGTAAATTGTAGGGGAGTCGGGAGAATTTGCCGGTTTTTTGAGTGGCCTTTTTGAGGTCCTGCAGCATGTCACGGAGTTCGGCGGCTTTTTCGAAGTCCTGTGATTCGGCAGCCTTTCGCATCATGGATTCCAGTTCGGTTTCCATTTCGGACGATTGTCCGGTCAGGAATTCACATGCGGCTTCGACTTGTTTGAGGTAGTCTTCCGTGCTGATGTTGCCGATGCAAGGTGCGGTGCAGTGCTTGAGGTGTCCGTAGAGGCAGTGTTTGTAATCGTGTTCGTTGGGGGTTAGCGGGCGGCAACCGCGCAGGTTAAACTTTTGTCGTACCAGGGTCATCGTACGGCGAATGGCACCCGAACTGGCGAAGGGGCCGAAGTATTGGCTGCCGTCATCCTGGCGCATGCGCGTCAGGGTGAAACGTGGGATGGAGTCTTTCAGGTTGACCTTTAGCAGCAAGAATCTTTTGTCGTCCTTGAAACTGATGTTGTAGCGGGGTTTGAATTCCTTGATCAGTTTTCCTTCCAGCAGCACTGCGTCCGGATCGCTTTTGACCTGGTGCACGTCGAAGTCCTGGATGGCTTCCACCAGGGCATTGAATTTCATGTCCCAACGTTGACGTCGCGAGGGATGGAAATACTGACTGACGCGCTTGCGCAAGCTCTTCGCTTTGCCGATGTAGATGACCGTTCCGAAACGGTCTTTCATCAGGTAAACACCTGGTTTGTGCGGCAGTTTGGACAGTTTTTTCCGAATGGTCTCATTAATGGGCATGGTCGGAGGAGTGTCCTGACAGGCTTGTTTTTTACCATGAAAACGCCGGGAACACGAAGTTTTTTTGGGAGAGGATCACGCGCATCCCGTCACGCCAGGAATTGTGTGTCCAGTTGCCGTCGTTCACGTTTCGTCGTAATAAGGTCTCCTTCTGGTGCCGGTTCAGGCTTTCAGAGATTCGATTTCCATGAAGGCGTAGCAAAGCATGTGGCAGATGCCCATATGACAATCTTCGACGCGACCGTAGTGTTCGGAGTCGATGACGATCAGGTGATCGGCCAGGTTTGCCAATCCACCGCGTTTGGCGCCAACGAAAGCGAGTACGATCAGGCCTTTTTCCTTCGCCCATTCGACGGCTCGAAGCAGGTTGGGGGAGTTGCCGCTGACGCTCATGGTGATGACGACATCGCCTGGTTGGGCGTAGTTTTCCATCTGGCGCTTGAACACGTCGTCGTAGGAGTAATCGTTTCCAATGGCGGTCATCCAGCTGACGTTGTCGTTGATCGAGAGCACCTTGAAGCGTTTGCTCATCTTGTCGGAGGAGCCTTTCCCAAGATCGGTGGTGAAATGGGAGGCGTTGGCCGCGCTGCCACCGTTGCCGAAAACGAAGATGTTCTTGTCATCCTGCCAGGCTTTTTGCAGTACGCTGATGCATTCCGCCACTTTGTCGGCGGGGATGGAGTCGAGTGCGGTTTTTTGAGCTTCGATGTATGATGCAATCCAGTCGTTCATGGACAAGGAATCTTTCATGAAGCCGGGCAAAAGTCACGTCCAAATGGCGACTTGTAACCTGGTGGCTCAGTTTGTAATCCTTTTGCTCATCATGATACACCCTATTGCCCGAACAGGAAATTGGCAGGCTGGATTGCTTTGTCTGGTGTTGGTGGCGACGATGAATTTGACCGAAGCGCAAAACAATCGTCGTCAACGTGGCGCTGCCAATCAAGCGAACCATGCAAGCCAGGGTGATCCCTTGTTTGAACAATTCGCGCTGTACCGCAAGAACGCGCCGCGCCCCTCTGAGGCCGAAAGCCCTCGTGCCACCAAACTTCCCCTGGTGTTGCCTCCGGACAGTCACGTCGCATTCATTGGCAACGCCCTGTTTGAAAGAGCGGCTTGGTATGGTCATTTTGAGTCGATGCTGCATGCAGCCTTTACGAAACATCAGTTAACCGTTCGTAACTTGTCCTGGGCGGCGGATACTCCGGACCTGCAGCCGAGACCCGACAACTTTGCGGATCTGGAGCAGCACTTGTTGCACGAACAGGTGGATGTGGTGTTCGCCGCTTTTGGGCTTAATGAATCCTTCGCGGGAGAAGAAGGGCTGGGGGTGTTCAAGCAAACGCTGGGGACCTTCGTCGAACGCCTCCGTTCATTGGCCTTCAACGGGCAGACGGGACCCCAGATCGTTCTGGTTTCCCCGATTGCCTGCGAGAACATTCCCAATGTGCCGGCCGCCGACATGAACAATCAACGGCTTGCTCTTTACACAAAGGCCATGAGGGAAGTGGCGCAGGAACGGCAGGTGGGGTTTGCTGATGTGTTCCAACCTGCTTCAAGTTGGCTGGCTGCATCGGACTCACAATACACCATCAACGGCCTGCACTTGAATGAATCAGGTTACGCACGGTTTGCTGAAGATTTGTTCCAAGCCGTTTTTGGCCGTCCAGCGCCGAACGTGCCCGAAATGTTGCGTCAGGCGGTTGTGGAAAAGAACCGGCAATATTTTCGGCGTTACCGTCCCTTGAACACGTATTATTATACCGGTGCTCGAAACAAGACTTATGGTTACTTGGATTTTCTGCCTGCGATGCGGAATTTTGAAATCATGGTTGGTAACCGTGATGCCTGGATCTGGGAGTTGGCCGGAGGGAATCTTGATGCCAAGCTGGACGATTCCAATCTGCCTCCCATGCCCGCAACACCTCAAAGCCGGGGTGCCAATCGATGGCTTTCTCCTGAGGATGAATTGGCCGAATTCAAGATTGATCCCAGATTCGAAGTGAACCTGTTCGCGTCCGAAGAACAGTTTCCCGATCTGGCTTGTCCCATCCAGATGCGATGGGATGCGCAGGGTCGATTGTGGGTGAGCTGTTCGACCACTTATCCCCATGTTTACCCGGGAGGTGAACCGAAGGACAAGATCATTATTTTGGAGGATGTTGACAAAGATGGCCGTGCCGACAAATCCACAGTCTTTGCCGATGACCTGGCGATTCCCTTGTCTTTTGAGCTTGGCGACGGCGGGGTGTATGTGTCCGAAGAGCCTCATTTCAGTTGGGTGGGGGATACCGACGGGGATGGCAAGGCGGATCAGCGGATTCGGTTGCTTTCCGGGTTTGGTTGTGAAGATTCGCATCACGCCTTGCACGATTTTGTGTGGACACCGGAAGGGGACCTGATGTTTCGGGAATCCATCTTTCATCACAGCCAGGTGGAAACGCCTTATGGACCCGTGCGAGTGGACAACAGTGCCTGGTTTTTATTTCGACCAGAAACACATCGTCTTCTGTCGTTCGGAAGTTATCCCAACACCAATCCTTGGGGCGTGACCTTCGATGACTGGGGGTATCATGTCGCCAGTCACCCGGTGTTTGCTGCGGCGTTTCATGCTCCGAATCCACCTTATCCCGATCAACACCCCAGGGCGGCTGGGTTACAGGCTTACTCGGGAGTGTGCGGGCATGAGTTTGTGGACTTTGGATTCTGGCCTGAGGAAATGCAGGGAGGTTTTGTCAAAGTGCGATACAAACCATCGAATCGCGTGGAGATCCATCAGTGGATTGAGAAGGACGATCATTTCGAGGAAGCTTATCAGGGAGACATCTTATATTCGTCCAATCTCAGTTTTATTCCAGTCGATCTCAAATACGGTCCGCGTGGGGCCATGTATGTCTGCGACTGGTATAATCCGGTTAAAGGTCACATGCAGTATTCATTGCGAGATGAGCGTCGAGATCGGCTTTCCGGGCGCATCTGGCGCATTGTGCCCAAAGGTGCCACGCTCCAGGATCCGCCGCCCATCCACGGGGAATCCATTGTTGCATTGTTGGAGATTTTGAAACGACCCGAGTATCGATATCGCTACTGGGCGCGCCGAGAATTGCGTGAACGTTCGGGTAACGAGGTGAAAGCAAGTTTGGATCAATGGGTCAAACAGCTTGATCCCAAGGATGTTCGCTACAGACATCACCAGGTTGAAGCTCTCTGGCTCTACCGCACGATCGGCGCTTCCAATCATGATCTATTGCGAGATGTGTTGATGGGAGATCAGCATCATGCGCGCGCAGCAGCGACTCGTGTGCTGCGCTCCTGGCATGGAGATATGCCAGATGCATTGGAATGGCTTGCGAAGTCTGCGGCCGACGAGAGTGCATTGGTTCGCATGGAAGCCGCCATCGCCGCTGCCTGGATGGGGAGTCGGGAGGCCTTGGACATTCTCATCACCCTGCCGGATCGCCCCATGGGGGATCATCTGCGTTATGCGTTTGTCTGTGCACTCGGTTCGGAAAACATGAAACGTCATTGGGATGGGAATGCGCAATATGCCCTGGTGCCGGTCTTGTTGAAATCATCTGCCAAGGTGGAGGCGTTTCTCGAACCTTCAAAAAGCGCCCGTGATGCGGAGTTTGACCTGCAGCCGGATTTGGAAACGCTCCGTATCGCCTGTGTTCCCGAGCAGATGCGGTTCACCGTGGAAAAGGCGATATTCAAGGCGGGGCAGCCCATCAAGTTGATTTTCACCAATCCGGATGCCACCGATCACAACTGGGTGTTGACGGAACCAGGAAAGATGGAAGCCGTCGGCATGGCAGCCAATGAGATGGTGAAAGATCCTGCGAATGCCGGTTCGGATTTCATCCCGTCCGATCAACGGGATGCCATCATTCAGTTCACCCCGCTAGTAGGTCCCGGTCGCAAGTCTAAAATCCACGTACTTCGGTTCAATGCACCCGAAAAACCCGGCGTCTATCCATTTGTATGCACCTTTCCTGGGCATTGGGTTGTGATGAACGGGGCCTTGTGGGTGACGGACGATCAGGTCGGGGAGAGCGAACTGGCCAATGCCATTTCAACGCCAACCTTTGTGAAAGATTGGCAGATGTCCGATTTTGATCAGGTCAATGTCGCGGCTGATCCCAATACGGTGATGCGTGGAATGAAGGCATTCCTGGATGCACAATGCCATCAGTGCCACCGTATGGATGGTCGGGGTGTGGAGTTGGGACCTGATCTTACCACCGTTCGGGAACGGTTCAAAGGGAAGGAGCTGTTGCGTCAGATTTTGGAACCCTCCTCTCATATCGATGAAGCCTACCGACTGGTCCGCGTCGAGACGAAGGATGAGACGGAATGGAGCGGAGGCCTGGTAGGGCAGGATGACCGGGAGATTCGCTTGCGCCCTAGTCTGTTGGTGCCGGATCAGGTCGTGACTTTGGATCGAAAGCAAGTTCGCTCCATTTATACCTCTCCACTTTCGCCCATGCCGGAAGGCATGGTTTCCACCCTGACGCGTGAGGCCATTCTTGATTTGCTTGCCTATCTGGAAGCTGGTGGGCATGGCAGCCATGAGGGGCATTGAACGCGTCCTATTTCCATGGAGCGAAGAGCGCGAAACCTTGGATCTTGTCCAGTTTTTATTCATGAAAAAAATCAATTTGAGAAACTTGTCCGTTTGGATTGTTGCGTTCGGATTGGGGATGCCCTCCTTGGCGGCAGCCACGGCGGGGCATGCTGAATTTGTCCAGGCCATGCAACAATTGGAGTTGGCGGATGGATATGAAATCTCCTTGTATGCCGCCGAACCTGACGTGTTGAATCCCATTGCATTGAGTGTGGATGAATCAGGGCGCGTTTATCTGGCCGAGACCGATCGATACCGTGATGCGGTCTTTGATGTCGTGACCCAGAAACCGGAATGGTTGCCGGCAGATCTTTCGTTTCGCACTGTGGCGGATCGTACCGATTTCCTGAAACGCGAGTTTAAGGGCAATCTGGCACCACTTACCCGGGGTACTGAACGTGTCAGGGTCCTGTGGGATGTTGACGGCGATGGAAAGGCGGAACGCAGCACTGTCCTTGCCGATGGTTTCAGCTCCATCCCGACCGGACCGGCAGCCGGATTGTTGGCGCATCGAGGTCGGGTTTGGTTTCAATGTCTCCCCGGTCTGTGGAGAATCGATTGGTCTCCTGAAACCAATCAACGGCATGGCATGAGGCAACTCCACGAAGGGTTCGGTGTTCACGTGGGAGTCTCGGGGCATGATCTGCACGGTATCACCTGGGGGCCGGAGGGAAGACTTTACTTTTCCATGGGAGACCGCGGGTTGCATGTCGAGACTCCGGAAGGAACGTTGCATTATCCGGACACGGGCGCGGTGTTGCGTTGTGAGCCGGATGGATCGAATCTCGAGGTTGTGGCCTATGGTTTACGTAATCCACAGGAGATCGTATTTGATCCCTACGGAAATTTGTTTGCGGGGGATAATGACACATCGGGCGCCGATAAATCGCGTATTCTGCATATTGTTCCACATGGAGACTATGGGTGGCGTTGTTCGTATCAGCACATGCAGGGATTCGGTCCCTGGGTGCAGGAATCATTCTGGAAAGGAGACATAGACGATATGCTGCCATCGACAGGGTATATCTCTCAAGGACCCTCCGGATTTGCGCTGCATCCTGAAGCCGGAGCGGAGGCCGATATGGCAGGGCCTTTCTTTATTTGTGATTTTCCAGGTGGGATACGATCGTTTGATCTGCGGCCCAACGGCGCCACCTTTGCCGCTTCGGACAATCAGAAATGGCTGTGGAACCTTTGGGCGACGGACTTGGTCTTTGGTCCTGATGGAGTGGCTTATGTTACAGATTGGGTGGCGGGTTGGCAACAACCCGAGAAAGGCCGTGTTTACCAGATCAAAGCAGCCGAAGGCAACGCGGGATTGCTGGGGGCGGATGTGCGGCCCGTGATCTGGAGCATGAAGTCAGAGACCCGGCCAGAGCAGCTCGGAACCCTTTTATCTCATCGAAACCAATGGGTGAGACGTGAAGCGCAATTTCGCCTGGTGGATTTAGGGGAGGTTTCGGCGCGTGTCTTTGTGCGAACATTGTCGGAAAACGAATCGGTGCTTGCTCGTTTGCATGCGGTCTGGGGATTGAGTCAGCTTACCCGCACCCAGCAGGCCACTTTGAAAGCCTATTATCAACATGCAGCCAAAAGGGGGCTCAATGATTCGCAACCATCCGTTCGATCTGCAACGCTTCAATGGATCAGTGATGTGCCGGCCCTGGAGTTGTGGCAAGAGGTTGAAGGGCGTCTGGATGATGCTGATCCATCGGTAGTCATGTATGCAGCTTTAACCTTGAGTCATTGGTTGAGTCGATGGCCTGAAGCTGCGACGAAGAGTGAGACCTTCCTTCCCAGGGTTCTTGCAGGTTTGGAAGAGACATCATTAAAGGGGAATGCGCATCTGAGGCATGGGTATCATGTGTTGTTGAGCCGTTGGATCCAATACACAAAACCCGTGGAAGCCGTGGTGGATGGTTTGAGAAAACATCACTCGGAAAGTATTCGGTTGGCCATGTTGCAGGCGGCTCGTCGTTTGAAATCCGCCAGTGCTGCCTTGTTTCTGTCGGATGCATCACCTCAGATTCGGGATTCGGCAGTTCGTGCCATTTACGATCAACGTATTGATGATGCTTTGCCGATCCTGGTTGATTGGACGCCTCCTGCCGGATCGAGTCCCGGAACGTATCGACGATGGCTCTGGGCTCACTATCAGGTTGGAGGGGAACCCTGTTTTCGTAAGTTGGTCCATTACCTGGCTGGTTCGGATGTGGAGCCCGAGCTGATGGAAACCGAATTACCGTCCGATGTGAAACGACTCTGCTTTGAAGTGCTGCGGAAATGGGGTGTGGGAACATCCCTGGATCCTGTGACCGGGTTGTGGCGTCCTGTTGCTGCACGTTCGACAGATCAGTTGGAGACCTTGTTGAAATCCAGGTTCGCCATTTTGTTTTCCAAGCAGAATGCCGCCATTCACCTGCCTTTGTTGGATTGGTTGACGGAAGGCACCATTGAGGATGCGGTTCCTTATATTGCAAACTTGCTCGATTCAGCTGATGCGAATCACGAAGTTAGGGCCGCATGCCTGAAAGCCCTCATTACATTGGATGCAGTGAAACGCACAGACTGGTTGCGTGCCGGGTTGGAAAGCGGTGTCGAATCAATGCAGTCTGTTGCGCTTGCTGCCTTGAGCGAGGGGGAAGGAGATCAACAGATGCCTGCTTTGTTCACTTTGTTGGAATGGTTCAAACCTGACTACGGCATCGAATTGCGGCAATCGGTCGTCAAATCAATCGCCCGCATGAATTCCACAGATGCGAAACAGGTGACCGAGGATTGGTGGCTGCAATTCAGGAATGGGACTTTTCCCGATGTGCTCAAGTTGGAACTGATCGAATCGGTCAGAGGTAGTGCCAAACCCGAGCGTCTTGCTTGGTGGAGGAGCTATCGTGACGAGGTCTTGTCCAAACAGTCCCGAGCGCTTCCGCTAGAAGTCCTGCATGGAGGTAATGTAGAAAGAGGACGTGCGATCTTCAGGGATCGCGCCGATGTGGCCTGCATGCGTTGTCATCGTGCGAAAGGGGAAGGTGGGGTGGTGGGACCGGACCTGGATCGCCTATCGGAGCGCTTGACGCGAAATCAGATACTTGAATCCGTCCTTTACCCCAACGCCGCCATCACGCCGGGATATGCTTCGGAACGCTTTTTCCTGAGCAATGACGAAGATCTTGCCGGGGTTGTATTGGAAGAATCCGGCACGGCAATCCGATTGCACATGGCCGATGGCTCGGAGAGGAACCTGGCCAAAGAACGCGTAGAGCAACGAGTATCCGCACTCTCTGCCATGCCTGAAGGTGTTGCGGCAGGTCTGAAGCCGGGCGAACTGCGTGACTTGATGGCTTATCTGTCCGGTCTATAACTTATCGAACCACCAACACCGAGCATGCGGCATGCTGGACGACCCGTTCCGCTGTGCTGCCGAGCAGGACGTGTTTGAGTCCGGTGTTGCCTTGAGTGGAAAGGATGATCAGATCCGATCGCTTTTTCTTGGCCCATTCGGTTATCTGGAAATGAGCCGATCCGGATTTGACGGAATGGCTGTTGATGAGGTCCATATCGACTTTTTCTTGTTCAAGGAAATGTGCCATTTGTCCTTTGGCGGTTTGAATGGCCGAGCGTTCCTTAACCGCCAGATGTGCGTAACCGAACTCGGGATAAGCCGGCGGTTCCACCACATGGACGATATCGATCGTGGCCCCGAAATCCTTGGCGAAGGATTGGGCGTAGGCCAGTGTCTGGCGGCTTTTTTCGGAGAAATCCACCGGCACCAGAATTTTTTTGAAGTGCGACACGGAGGATTTGGTCCGGGTCCTGCGTTCTCGATGTACGAGGACGGGAGTGCTCGCGTGTCGAACGATACGTTCGGCAGTGCTGCCGAGCAGGACATGCTTCAACCCCGTGTTGCCATGGGTGGTGATGATGATCAGGTCATGGCCCCTTTTTTTTGCTGCCTGAGTGATTTCCTGGGAAGGGACGCCGGTGATGATATCGGTTCGGATGCGGTCTTGTAAGGTTCCTGCAGAGCGGCGTTGTTGTTCGAGATAATCACGCCCGTAGCCTTCCAGTTTTTCTTCATCCACCAAAGCCAGCGCGGTTTTGGGGCAAACATACAGGAGCGTCATATCGGCGTCCATGCTGTTGATGAAAGTGAGCGCATACTCAAACAGCTTTTGAGCTGGTGTGGAAAAATCGATCGGGACCAAAACCTTTTTGAATCCATCTTTCGGGTATGTGACGATTTGATCGTTGTTCTTCTTTTTGGAGACTTTTTGGGATGGGCTGTTCTTTTTCATATCCTTCCTGTCTATCTGGCACACCATACGATGGCAGTGCTCATATTACCATCCCTTATTTGTAGAATGGTGGCTTCAGTTTGTGACCTGATCCACCTGATGAACTGTTTTATAAGATTGTCTTTTCCCCCGAAAAGGTGGAGTCTGCCTGCCATACCTGAAACGTTTACAAGATCATGATATCCACACATACATTGAATCGTTGGTTCCTGTTGCTTGCCTCTGTGATGTTGCTTCCTTCAGCTTCCCTTGTTGCTGAGGTGCGCTTACCGAATGTTTTGGGCAATCACATGGTGCTGCAACAGCAATCAGAGGTGCAATTCTGGGGATGGAGCCGCCCCGCGGAGAAGGTTCAGATGACCGCTGCATGGGATGGCGTTTCCCATGAAACCACCGCAGACAGCGGTGGCCGATGGAGCCTTTCTGTGCGAACCCCGGAAGCGGGCGGCCCACATTCCATCACCCTCAAAGGCGACAACGAAATCGTGCTTGAGGACGTGATGGTAGGGGAAGTTTGGGTGTGTAGCGGACAAAGCAATATGGAATGGAGTGGTGATCAGAATCTTCCACAATCCATTGCGGAAGCCCCCAAAGCAAACCATTCAGGCATTCGTTTTTTCTACATTCCCAAAACCACGTCCGATTACCCGCAGGACGATTGTGAGGGCGAATGGAAAGTTTGCTCGCCGGAGGAGATGATTCATTTCAGCGCTGTAGGGTACTTTTTTGGGAAACACCTGCATCAGGAATTGAAGGTGCCGCTTGGTTTGGTCAACAGCAACTGGGGAGGCACTCCGGCGGAGGTTTGGACGCCAAAGGATCGCGTGGAGCGTCGGGCTGATTTGTTGGAAGCTGCCGGGCAGTTGCAACCTTTCGCCTGGTGGCCCAAGGACCCGGGAAAATGTTATAATGCCATGATCCATCCGATCACGCCTTTCAACATTGCCGGTGCCATCTGGTATCAGGGCGAAAGTAATGTGTCCACGGCACATGCTTATGAAGCCCTTTTCACCAATATGATTGGAGCTTGGAGATCAGCATGGAAAAAGGATTTTCCCTTTTACTTTGTTCAGATCGCTCCGTTTACCTACGGGGACAATCTCAACGGCCCGTTACTGCGCGAAGCTCAAACCAAAAGTGCCGCCTACCCCAACACCGGGATGGTGGTGGTGAGTGATCTGGTGGATGACGTGAAGAATATTCACCCGGAGAACAAACGTGACGTCGGAAAGCGTCTGGCGAATTATGCCCTCGCCGAAACATACGGAAAGACCGGGCTCGTTTATTACAGCCCCACCTACAAACGAATGGAGCTGGATGGGAAAACGGTTCGAATTCACTTTGAGGGTGCAGATGGGGGGCTGGTGGCACGAGGTGGTGAACTTAAAGAGTTTTCCATAGCCGGGGAGGACAAAAAATTTGTTTCGGCCAAGGCAAGGATAGAGGGTAATACCGTTGTGGTATGGAGTGAGGACATCGCGAGCCCGGTGGCCGTGCGTTTTGGTTTTTCAAATACTTCGATCCCGAATCTGTTCTCCAAAGACGGGCTTCCTGTGAATTTGTTCCGGACGGATAACTGGTAAAGGCGGCGGTCTTTTGCGCTCAGGTGCATCTGCCACACGAAAATATCCAGTCAGCACTTGAAGGGAAAGGTGTGTTTGGATATGTTCCTCGCCGCGTCGCAACGAGGCTTTTAACCCAGTGACTCAACAAAACCCTATGTCAGAAGAATCCTATATACAGAATCTTTTTGCCGAGCGTATTGGTGGAAATCAGTACGGCAAGACGACCGCCATCTACAAATTTGAAAAGA
This sequence comes from Verrucomicrobiota bacterium, assembly GCA_027619545.1. Lineage (GTDB taxonomy): Bacteria > Verrucomicrobiota > Verrucomicrobiia > Limisphaerales > AAA164-E04 > AAA164-E04. The sequence goes on from JAQCFT010000083.1 coordinate 14,972, forward strand.
TCAAGCGCGCCAAAAAGGCGGCTTTGGAGGCCAATCCCGGCGCCGAGATCATTGATATGGGGGTGGGGGAACCCGATGAAATGGCGTTTCCTGAAGTGGTTGCCGTGTTGCACGAAGAAGCGAAAAAGCCGGCCAACCGAGGGTATGCCGACAATGGTGATGCCGTCATGAAGGAGGCTGCTGCTCGTTACTTGGATAAAGTATGTGGTGCTCCCGGTATTGATCCGAAAACCGAAGTCTTGCATTCCATTGGAAGCAAAGCGGCCCTTTCGATCCTTCCTGCCGCTTTCATCAATCCCGGTGATTATGTGCTGATGACTACTCCCGGGTATCCGGTATTTGGCACGCATGCGAAATACTACGGCGGTCTGGTTCACAATTTACCCATAACCAAGGAAAATAACTTTTTACCCGATTTGGGCAGTGTCCCGGCTGATGTGTTGGAAAAAGCCAAAGTGCTGGTGATCAACTATCCAAACAATCCAACCGGTGCCAGCGCGACCAGGGATTTTTTTGCGGAAGTCGTGGCGTTTGCCAAGAAAAACAATATCATTGTGATCCACGACGCAGCCTATGGCGCACTGGTTTTTGACGGGGCTCCGCTGAGTTTTCTATCTGTCGAGGGAGCCAAAGATGTCGGAATCGAACTGCACTCCACGAGCAAAGCTTTCAACATGACCGGTTGGCGTTGTGGCTTTGTGGCTGGAAATGAACTGTTGGTGAAAGCTTACGGTGATGTGAAGGACAACACCGATTCCGGACAGTTC
>JAQCFT010000510.1 GCA_027619545.1 Verrucomicrobiota bacterium
GGAAAGTAAGTCTCCTCCGGATTTTAGACCCGTGTTCCTCATTGGAGTGCGGGTCTTTTTTTTTGGATTTCTGATGGCTGTTAGTGCAAACAACCAAAAGAAAGTCAGGAATGAATAACTGGACACTATCAATAAGAATTCGGGAATCCAACCCCGACCATCACCTATTCCAAAATCACGGCACCTGGTGGTGTCACTTCTGGGCGATTGAGGATGGATTCCGACAGGAACGGTTCCGCGTGAATCTCCACACAAAATCCCGCACCAAGGCTCACCAGAAACGGAATTCATTGCTTCGTGACGGTTGGAAAAGTGTTGTTTCGAATTCAAAAGAAGGGGTCCAAAATGCCTGATTCTAAAGACGACTTTTTGCGTGAGCTTTACCTGAAAGCGGGAAGCTCTCTGACACTGATTCCTGATGAGGTTTGGAAAGCCTATCATGAGAAAAACAGAAAAGACGGCACCAACAAACCCCCAGAGACTTTAGATGAAGACAATAAATCCATTTAATACAAGCCTAGGACAGTTTTTGTCCTACCCCATCCACTAAATTACCATCGTATGAATGATGTTGGTCAAAACAACCGAGCGTCAGAACCAAAAACGTACTCGTATATCTGCGAAACAGCCGGGGGACGCGCCCTCGACCCATCAACTCCTTGGGAAGAACTGGTCAATCTTTGGATAGACCAACCCCAGGCCATGCTGGATAATCCTATCTTGGCATTGAAGTCTTTGAACGAGGGAAAATCCTTACATGCAGTTTTACCGAGCGTTTGTCGTCTGAGTTTGTACACTTACCTGATCCACAGAAAAGATACGAAAGTGCTTGAAAGTTACATCACCGAAGCGCAGCGGCTCGAAGATTGTGAGGATTTTCTTGAGTGGCAAAGCATGGGTAAATGGAGCTTACTAGGCAGATTATTGAGCAGAAAGCCGGCCTTGGTTGAAGATTATGTGGCGGCACTGGCTAGTGACCCGTCCAAAAATGTACGCAAAAAAGCGGCAGAGAAGCTTCCAGCATCGCACCTGGTCCCATTCCTGAAGGATTCCTCCTTCGATGTCGGTAAGGGGGTAATAAAAAACCTCAGTAACCATCGGATCACTCTCGGTTCGCTTTGGCAAAATCCTGACTCCGATCATCCGTATGCAGAACGTTTCATCAAGAAACCCAGCGAGGTCGTTTGTGATGTATTGGCAATTGCTCGCAAACTTCAACACCACCGACATTTATGCATTCGAGCGCTCAATTTAGCTCAGGATTATGCACAGGATGACATGTTTGAATATGCCTGTGAGCACGAAAAGCACTGGTTTTTTGTGAGTTTTGCCCAGTGTCGTGATTGGCGACGCAGTGGCATGGAAGGACGTTCCCGTGACCTTTTGCATCGAAAGATCGACCAGGCATTTGAGGGGGTGCCACAAGTCGCCTTAACGGTGGTCCAAGACTGGCGAACTGATTCACGTTTACTGTGGCGGATGACGCGCCACTCCCAGCCGTCCGTCAACCAAGCCGCTTGGGAGGCGATAAAACTAGAATGGCCTATCGACGATCAGGTGGTTGAGGAGACTGTGGAGGAATTGATAGGTAAAGGGTTCCGGTCCTCTTGGTTCGAGGCTTTGGCGCGAAAGGAAGGCCTTTCCAGGACAACCGAGAAGCGCTTATGGGGCCTTGGTGGCACCATCCGTCAGGCGCTTTTCGATAATCCAAAGCCTAGCAGGGAGGTTGCCAAAGAGCTGATCAAGACCAAAACCGCTGATGAGCTGATCCCACTGGTTCATCCATCAGCCCATTCCTTCCTGGTTGGTAAGGCAGCCCGACACGAAGACCCCAGGCTCAGGGCCGCTGCTGCCAGGCTGCCAGGGCGACCGGCTTCCTCACTGAGGCCTCAGCTTGTCAAAGACCCTGACAGCTCGGTCCGTCATGCCGTGGCCGATTACTATCTGGCACATAGTCACACACGCTATCACGGAGAGCATTATGCCCACACCCTTTCCGAATTAACCCGTGATCCTGATCCTGAGATTCGTAAGAAGATCTGTCGGGACTGGAGGATCAGCGGGGAGGACCTCAGCCAGTTGGTCAAGGACCCAGTGCCTGAGGTCGCACTGGAGGTCCTCAGCAAACGGACCTGGCAATGTTTTCAAGACTCGTTGCCGCTTTTTGCGGTGAAGGAGGCTGCCATCCGTGAACAAGCTGCCAAATTGGTGCTTTGGGAGCGGGCCAGCGAACTCAAACGGTATCCTACGTTTTTCAAAAAGTTCGAGTCTGCATTGTTGAAAGATGAACACCCCGCCATGCGGTGGTTGCTTGCTAATGATCCTTGGACTAGCCCCCAGGCCTTAAACCGATTGATGAAGGACCCCGAGCCTCTGATCCAGAAGGCCACCATCAGCGGCTTCCTACAGTCAGCAGAATGCCCGGCACGCGACCATTTTCTGGAGCAGGCAAACAAGGGAGCCGATGATCTGCTCTACAGCCGCAACCCCTGGTATAGATCCTGCCTAGCCCTTTGGGACCGCAAGGACCGAATCCGACACCGG
>JAQCFT010000084.1 GCA_027619545.1 Verrucomicrobiota bacterium
ACTGACCTTTTTGTGTAGCTTTGAAGGTGGGTCAGCGAGAACTTTCTGGCGCAGACGCTCTTTTCGTTTGGAAACTTGCACCTGAGCCCTGTTGATGTCATGATAGGACTCAAAATCAATGATGCCTATTAAACCTGAACGTATTGATCTGATCGGCGACCAGGTCGCCATCAAGTGGAATGACGGTTCCGAAGACTTCTTTCCCATGGAGCGACTGCGTGCCGCTTCGCCCAGCGCAGAAAACACAGGAGAACCCGACTTATTCGGCCGAATGCATGGTGGCACCGATCAGACGGATTTCCCCGGAGTAACGGTTCTTGGGTGGACACCTGTGGGCAGTTACGCCATTCGCTTTGATTTCAGCGACGGACACAAGACCGGGCTTTACAGCTTTCAATACTTGAAGCGATTGTCGGAAAGACTTCAGGAATTGGAAAAAGAGTAGGGCCGTCACAGGGCAGCGATCCACCACCTGTCTACCCCAACCTCAGCTACCGCCCCAGCAGGTTTGCGAGACCACTTTTCAGGTCTTCCAGTATCAGGTAACCCGCCGGCACCAGTATCAGGGAGATGGCGGTCGCGAACATAACTCCGAAGGCCAACGAAATGGCCATGGGAACGAGGAATTGTGCCTGCACACTTTTCTCAAGAATCAATGGTACCAACCCCACGAAGGTGGTCAGTGAGGTCAACAAAATCGGACGAAACCTTGCCACTCCCGCTTTCCTCACAGCTTCCAAAAGTGAAAGCCCCTGTTCTCGTTGTCGGTTGATGTAAACAACCAACACCAGATTGTCATTCACCACCACTCCTGATAGTGCAACGATTCCGAACATGGACAGAATCGTCAATGGTAGTGCCATGATGATATGCCCCCATATCGCTCCAACCAAACCAAATGGAATGGCAGACATCACGATGAATGGCTGAAGGTAAGATTTGAATGGTACGGCAAGCAGTGCATAGATGATAATCAATGCCAGTGGATAACCTTTCAGGATACCTTTGATGGTGTCCTGCTGCTCTCGCCGTTCACCTTCCCATGAATACTGGAGATTAGGGAAATCCTGCATGAGTTTTGGAAGGAAATTCGCGTCAAGATCCGCAATAATCTCGGTTGTATTACCTTTACTCGCATCAACATCGGCAGTCACATTAATTGATCTTCGACGATCGACGCGTTGAATGGTTGAGTAGCCTCGTCCGCGGGTGACCTCGGCAACTTCCTCGAAAGGAACCTCCGTCCCGTCAGGTAACCGCACACGCATGGATTCCAACGAACCAATCGATCGGCGATCATTTTCCGGATAACGAACCATCACGCGCAATTCGTCGCGTCCGCGTTGTATCCGTTGGGCCTCCTCTCCATAAAAAGCTTGTCGCACCTGTCGCCCCAGATCAGCCTGTGTTAAACCGAGTGCCTCGGCTTCCGGTTTGATGGAAAGTTTCATCTCCTGTTTTCCCTCGCGAAATGAATCAGAAATATCTTGAATCCCCGGGTAGCTGGCCAGGTGCAGTTTCAACTGATCGGCAGCCTGCCGAAGCTTGTCGAAATCCTTACCCGTGAACTGGACGTTTATGGGCTCGCCTGAAGAAAAAATCGAAGCCGTAAAAGTCAGATCCTCGACACCTGGAATCACATCGGACAAATTCCTCCAGTCATTGGCCAGATCATCGCTGCTGGTTCCTTCACGCAATTCAGAAGCGGTCAATTCCACGTGCACCTCCCCCAGATGAGGACTGGATATGTTCGGAACAAATTTACCGGCACCTTCCTGCTGTGTTTTGCTGTAAGGTTGCTGCCCCACAGAAGCCAGGACATGCCGAAAAACACTTCCCTCTTCTTCCGTCCTGCCTTGATCCATTTCGGTTTGAAGTTGAAGTGCGCTGTCAGATAATTTTTTAACCGCCTCACGGGTAACTTGGACAGGGGTCCCCTGTGGCAGAGTCAGGATCGCCGCCACGTTGTCGCCTTCAACAGGCGGGAAAAACTGAAACTTCACCCAACCGCCAAGCACCAGACCAACCGTCACAAAAAACATGCCAACAGCCACGGACAATGAAAGATAACGCCATATCAGCGCCTTCTCCAAAAGAGGGGCATAAACGGCATGTATAAACCTGTCAACGCGTCGGGTAAATCCTTGTTGAAATCGATGCCAAATCATCAACGGATGCCAACGGGGCCCACCATCAACGTCTTTATCGTCAATTCGAACCCGATGACTGAGGTGAGTGGGCAAAACAAACAACGATTCGATCAATGAAAACAAGAGGGTTGGGATGACCACCATGGGAATACCCCGCATGATTTTCCCTGTATTCCCGGGCACGATCAGCAGTGGAATGAAGGCCGCCACGGTGGTCAGCACCGCAAAAATGACGGGTTTACTCACTTCTTGCGCCCCAAGAATGGAGGCTTCAAGTGCATGCTCATGATTTTCCTGATGGGCATGAATGTTCTCACTGACCACAATGGCATCATCCACCACAATCCCAAGTACCAATATGAAGGCAAACAGAGACAACAAATTGATGCTGACACCCATGATAGGCATCACCCAGAGCGTCCCAAGAAACGACACAAACAAACCAACACTCACCCATCCGGCCAATCCCAACCGGAGAAACAAGGCAAGCGTGGCAAACACCAAAGCCAGTCCGTAAAGCCCGTTTTTCACCAACAGTTCCTGGCGACTTCTCAGGTAGGAGGAGTCATCCTGCCAAGTGGTCATCAGAACCCCTTCGGGAAGCGCCGATTTGTTGGATGCCACATAATCCCGAACCGCCGAAGAAATCTCCAATGCATTTTGGTCCCCCACACGAAATACCTGCACCATGACAGATGGTTTGCCATCGAAAAAAGCTTCCTGATCAGTTTCCATGAAACCATCCACCACATTGGCAACATCTTCGAGCAATAACCTGGTTCCATCCGGACGAGTTAGCAATACGATCCGACCAAACTCTTCCCCCGTGTAGGACTGCCCTTTGGTTCTGAGAAGGATCTCTCCCCCATCCGTTTTGACCGTTCCTCCCGGGAGATCGAGTGAGGAGCGCCTCACCGCGTTCGCAACGGTGTCAAACTGGATCCCGAATTTCCTCAGAGCGCTCTCTGACACCTCAATGGAGATTTCGTATGGCCGCACGTTGGCAAGTCGGACCTGGGTGATTCCGGGAATGGCGGCGAGTTCGTCCCTGACACGCTCACCGATTCGTTTGAGAGAACGCTCATCCAAATCTCCGGCAATGGCAACGTTGATGACCTGCTTTTCCACCAGAATCTCCTCGACAATCGGCTTCTCCGCCAATTCGGGAAATGTGTCAATGGCATCCACCGCGGCCTTGATTTCATCCAAAGCCTTGGACATGTCGGTGCTGGGCAGCAATTCGGCACGTATGGTTCCCATGCCTTCCATTGCGGAAGAAGTAATTTTCTTGATCCCTTCAATACTTTCGATCGCTTCCTCAACCTTGATACAGACGCCCTCTTCGACCTCTGCCGGGGCTGCCCCAAGATACTCGACACTGACGGAAATCATATCCGTGCTGACGGTCGGAAAGACCTCGCGCTTGGCGCTACTCAAGCCGGTGAATCCGGCGACAACCAGTCCAACCACCAGCAAATTGGCAGCCACATTATTTCGAGCAAACCACTGAATCACACCGTTCATTGATGGTCCTCACTGTTTTGGAATACCGGATTGACTTTGACACCTTCCATTGGAATCTCCAGAGACGACACACATACCACCTCCCCTTCATTCAAACCGGAACCAATGACTGCTTCATCACCTGCATACTGAATGACACTGACTTCCCTGAATCGGATTCGATTGTCCTCATCAACCAGCATCAACTGATTATCACGTACAATGGCAGACCTGGGCACGACAAAGGTGGCGCTTTGCTCAACACCCTGAATCCTTGCTTTTACAAATGTCCCGACTTGCAGCGGAGCAGACGCATGCTCTCCATGGGCCAGGCCGAACGGATCATTCACTTCCGCAATCAGAGATATCATGCGCGAACGTTCATCAAGACCTCCTGAGGTCCGGTTGATGTCAGCTTTCCACGTATGCTCACCACCGGCGTAATCACTCGTTAACATGACCTGAACCGGCTCCACGCTGCCGCCCCCATCCGGAACTCCCAATCGTGGATCAAGGAACGCCAGCTCACTGACTGCCACTGGCAACTGAACTTCCATTTTGGAAACATCAAAAACACGCGCAAGCTCCTGTCCCCTCCGCACGAACTGCCCTCGATCCACCGATTTTACCATAATACGCCCATCAAACGGCGCCCGGATTCGCGTGCGCTCCAAGTCTTTCCTCGCTTTTATCAACGTGGCCTCGGCCGATCGAACCATCGCCTCAGCCTCCTTCAGTTGAGGTTCACGCAGCAGCAGTGGCGTGGCACCTTCCACAAACTGTGATGACAATGCCTCCCAATCCTGACGCGCCAGTTTGGACTCGGCCTTGATGGTTTCCAGCTTGAGACGCGCACCGGCCAGCTGTGACTCCGCCTGAGCCACGAGTGCTTCGTAATCCGTCGCATCCAAATGTAAAAGAATGTCCCCCCTGGAAAAGAAACTTCCCTGCTGAAACGAAGACGCCGTCTTGGTCACCACACCGTCCAATTCGGACATGAGAGGAATGCTGGTTGATGCCCGGACGGTACCCTGACTTTGAACCTCGAACACTTTGGGCGCCAATTTGACGCGCAGGACTTCAACGACCTGGTCAACCGGCTCCAAAGGTATGGGCTGTGCACGACGTCCGAACTTGACCAACAGGACGGTCAATACGGCACAAACGAAGACGACAAGAATTGGTAAAATGATCTTTTTTCGGTTCATGCTGAAATTAATTTTGCGACAATACGGGTGGGGCGCTTGATAGAGGAGAAAGCGGAGAGTCAGCAGCTTCAAAGCCCCCGCCGAGAGCCAGCAGCAAATCAACGCGGTTGACAAACAACAAACGCCTGACTTCGATGATCTGGGTACGATCATTCAAGTACCGGCGCTGAGATTCAAGAACGGCAAAAATATCAGCCACCCCCTGTTGATACCGATCTTCGGCAAGCCTCAAAGCAGCTTTGGATTGATCAACAGCCAACTGCAGGCTGGTATGCCTCTTCCTCAACCAATGATCGGACTGCAATCCTGTTTCCACCTCACCAAAAGCCCGCAGCAGACTGGAATGATACTCCGCCAACGCCTCCTGTATCCGCGCCTTGGACAAATCGATTCCCGCGAGCAGACGCCCCCCTTGAAAAAGAGGTTGGGCCACGTTCGAAGCCACACTCCAAACGGTAAAATCCGAACTCAGCAGATCATCCATGGACGCAGTGCTGGTACCTGCCGTCCCTGTGAGACTGAGTCTTGGGTAGAGCGCCTTTCGTGCCGCATAAAGACGGCTGTCCGCAGCTTTCAAACGCCATTCGGCAGCTTGTAAATCCGGACGTCGCAACAAAAGTTCCGAAGGCAACCCCGCAGGCACCTGGCCGGTTGGGAATGGGAGCTTGGTCACAGAATGGAACTGGCCATCCGGAAATTCACCCGTCAACATTTGCAACAGACGGGTGGCGATTTCCAATTGTTCGCGACGCTGTTGAACCAGAGCTCGCGCATTCTCGGCGCTGTTCAAAGCAAGTCGCACTTCAAGCGATGGTTTGACTCCATTGAGGTACCTCCTTTTCACCAACTCGGAGGTAGTGGAAAAATTTTCGGCAGTCTCGGTCGCCAACTCCCACTGAGTTTGGGCCGCCACAACCTGAGCCCATGCTTTGGAGACTTGAGCGGCCAGCGACATGCGATAGTAAACATAATCCTGTTCCGCAGCTTTGAGTTCATGCGATGCCGCCTTTTTGCCCGCCCTCAATCTGCCCCATAAATCCACCTCCCAGGATGCGTTCAGATTCAGTCCATACGATTTGAAGCGGGTGGTAAGGACATCACCTCCGGAACCAGGAATCGGCAGCCCGATGAAATTCTGCTTGGTTTCGCTCCCTGCGAATCCTGCCCCCACGGAAGGCAGCACCTCCGCACCGGCAATCCGCGCATTGGCAACCGCAAGCTGCAACCGAGCCCCCATTGAGGCCAGGTCGGGACTCTGCCGAAAAGCGGCATCTATCAGTCCGTCCAACTCTTCACATCGAAGCTCATCAAACGCCGCACCGGTCATCGTGTCCGGCAGGCTGCCAGAGGCCGAACTCCAATGATCAGGAGGAGAAACGGACTTGCTGGCGGGCTCAGTCAGGTTTGTCGAGCGACATCCCATCCAGGCAATCGCAACCGCAACCAGGCACCCCATTCTGAAGTAGATTCTTAACATAACCTTGAAAATCATTTCCCTCCTGTCGACTGTGCCCTGAGCCCCCCGGCGACGAAGGCAACCAGTTGTTCAAGCACTTCATGCTGTGATTCAACATCGCACACACCGCCGGAAAGAATAACCGGACGCTCGCGATCACAAAGGGTGTGGCACATCGCACCCAGCATAAAATGAATGCGCCAGTAGAAATCCAGATCCGGCAACTCGGTCAAAATCTCTCTGAAAGCAGAGGTATAATTTTCGAACACATCCCGAAACCGGTCTTTGAGAAACAACTGCAAAGCATGAGATGGCTCCGAAAAAATACGCCCGATCAACCTCACGATGTTGTTGGAACCGGGCTCACCACCTCCAGCCAACCTAAGCGCCGGTTCAAATAAGGCTCTAAGTACATCTTCCAATTGTAGTTCTCCCTTGCCGTTACTTTCCCTCAATGCGGCTAAACGTTCCAGACGCTCTCGATTGATAGGCTCCAACCGACGAGCCAAAACCGCCTGAATAAGAGATTCCTTCGAACCAAAATGATAATGGACTGCTGCGATATTGACGTCTGCTTTGGCAACAACAGACCTGAGCGAAGTCCCATCAAACCCCTTCTCCACAAAGAGCATCTCGGCAGCATCCAAAATTGATGTTTTTGTGTCAGTTGTGGAGGATTCGGACATCTCAAAATTCTTTCAAACGTTTGTTTGAATTTGCAAGTAGTTTCAGGTCAAGTCAACAGAGCTTTTTGAAAAATTCCCAAGCCCACCGATTCCACCCCATGAGGAAGCCCGACTTAACTTATCAGCTCATGCATACGTCCATTTCCAACTTATATGCGATATGGAGTCACGATCGTCGTTTCAGCTGGAAACACATGTGAATTTAAAGTCGATTCAAACGTTCCGGCCAGATTCCCGGAAGTGATTTCCGTCGGCAGTTCAACAGCAGAACCGGGAAACGGAAGAGTGACACGAAAAACATTGCATCCCCAAAGGTGCCACCTTGGCACGATCATGAAGGCCACCAACAGAGTCATTGTGTCTCACGTAATCACTTCACAGTGTCTCACACCATACAACCAAAAACCTTATCACGTTCTTGTACTACATGTTACACATCGCCAACAATCTGGCACCCCAAGTGCTACTGGGGTTTCAAACGAACGAAAGATTTTTTCGAAATGGCAAAAGTATTAGGCATAGATCTTGGGACCACGAATTCATGTATGTGCGTGATGGACGGAGGTGATCCGCTCGTCCTCGAAAACTCAGAAGGGAAACGCACAACGCCTTCAGTGGTAGCATTCAGCAAAACAGGCGAACGCCTGGTAGGTGACGCGGCAAAAAGACAGGCGGTCACCAACTCAAGGAACACGATCTATTCCATCAAGCGCTTCATGGGTCGCAAATTCGATGAAGTGCAAGAGGAACTCAAACGCGTCCCCTATAAAGTAGTGAAAGCTGCCAACGGAGACGTGGCGGTGGAAGTGGAGCAGAACGGCGAGACCAAACAGTACAGCCCACCCGAAATCTCCGCGATGGTTCTCTCAAAACTGAAAGCCGACGCGGAAAATCGACTGGGCGAAAAGATCACCCAAGCAGTCATCACCGTACCAGCCTACTTCAACGACTCCCAACGCCAGGCCACCAAGGACGCCGGTAAAATCGCCGGACTCGAAGTGCTCCGTATCATCAATGAACCTACCGCTGCATCCCTCGCCTACGGACTGGACAAAAAGAGCGACGAGAAGATCGCCGTTTATGATCTGGGCGGTGGCACCTTTGATATCTCCGTGCTGGAAATCGGAGATGGCGTCTTCGAAGTAAAAGCGACCAATGGAGACACTCATCTGGGTGGTGACGACTGGGACAATGCCCTGATGGACTACATTCTCGATGAGTTTAAATCCGATTCCGGTATCGATCTCCGAGGACAATCCGACGCCCTTCAGCGCATCAAAGAGGAAGCCGAAAAGGCAAAAATCGCTTTGTCCAGTTCACAGGATTACGACATCAATCTACCGTTCATCACAGCGGACGCCTCCGGCCCCAAACACATCGCGCTCAAGCTGACCCGTGCAAAACTGGAACAACTCTGCGACACCCTGTTTGACCGTACCATTCAGCCAACCAAAGCTTGTTTGGATGATGCAGGCATGGGAGCCAACGAAGTGAACGAATTAGTGTTGGTGGGTGGAATGACACGTATGCCCAAGGTGGTGGAAACCGCACACAAACTAGTCGGCAAAAAGCCGCACCAAGGGGTCAACCCTGATGAAGTGGTTGCCATCGGTGCAGCCATCCAGGGCGGTGTATTGAAAGGCGATGTCAAAGACGTACTGCTCCTTGATGTCACACCTCTTTCACTTGGCATTGAAACACTCGGCGGCGTGTTCACACGTTTGATCGAACGCAACACCACCATCCCTTCCCGTAAATCGGAAATATTTTCCACGGCTGCGGATAACCAACCCGGAGTTGAGGTCCACGTGCTGCAAGGTGAACGACAATTCGCAAAGGACAACAAGTCCATCGGACGCTTCCAACTGACTGACATTCCACCGGCCCCGCGTGGCACACCTCAGATTGAGGTGACCTTCGACATCGATGCGAATGGTATCCTGAACGTCAGCGCCAAAGATCTCGGGACCGGAAAGGAACAGAAGATCACCATCACTGCCAGCAGCGGGCTCTCCCAGGATGAAGTGGAGAAAATGAAAGCCGACGCGGAAACTCATGCAGACGATGATCGCAAACAGCGCGAAGCAGTCGAAACTCGCAACAAGGCGGACAACACCGTCTATCAATCCGAAAAATTCCTGAAAGAAAGTGGCGACAAAATTTCCGCCGAACACAAGCAGGAACTGGAAAACGCTGTCAAGTCCGTTCAGGAAGCTCTGAAGAACAACGACAACGACGCCATCAAGACTACTTCCGACAAGCTTAACGAGATCTGGCAAAAAGTTTCCACAGAGCTTTACCAGCAGGCAGCGGCCGCACAAGGAGCAGGCGCCACCCCGAATCCTGAAGGCGGAGAACCAGGCGCACAGTCTGAGGCTCCAAAGCAGGGCGCCGGCGACAAAGACGAAGGCCCTATCATTGATGCAGAAGTGGTCGATGAGAAGAAGGACTGACGGACAATCAACATTCCCTTTAACAACAAACTGTATTTCAAGAAAGTCTTCAGCGAGTGTTGGAGACTCAAATTCCGAAAACAACAAGACATCAAATAAAAATATGGCACTAAAAGTAAAACCTCTCGGCGATCGCGTGCTCGTGGAAGCCGTTGAAGAACAAGAAGTGAAACAGGGTGGCATCATCATCCCTGACTCCGCAAAGGAAAAACCCACCGAAGCCAGGATTGTGGCACTCGGAACCGGCAAAACCGGCGATGACGGCAAAAAATCGGCATTCGAAGTCAAGGTCGGAGACACTGTCCTGATCAGCAAATACGGCGGCACCGAAATCAAGGTGGACGGCAAGGAATACAAGATCCTCAACTCGGACGATATCCTGGCTATTCTCGGCTAAGAACCGGTTAACGAACAAACCGTTACCCTGAACAATTTTAAACAGAAATAGGAAATTAATATGGCAGCAAAACAACTCGTATTCGATGAAGAAGCAAGGCATTCGCTCCTGGCTGGCGTCGCCAAACTCGCCAGAGCAGTGAAAGCCACTCTCGGACCCAAGGGCCGCAACGTGGTTCTGGACAAAAAATTCGGCTCCCCTACCGTGACCAAAGACGGTGTGACCGTGGCCAAAGAAATCGAACTGGAATGCCCTTATGAAAACATGGGCGCTCAGATGGTTCGCGAAGTGGCAAGCAAAACCAGTGACGCAGCAGGTGATGGAACCACCACCGCAACCGTTCTGGCCGAAGCCATCTACCGTGAGGGTTTGAAATACGTCACCTCCGGCGCAAACCCGATCGGCATCCAGCGCGGTATCAACAAAGCCGTTGAATCCGCAGTCGAACAATTGGCCAAGATCGCCAAAAAGGTCAAGGACAAGGACGAAATCAAGCAGGTTGCCACTGTGTCCGCCAACTGGGACTCCACCATCGGTGAAATCATCGCAGATGCCATGGACAAAGTCGGCAAAGACGGCACCATCACCGTGGAAGAAGCCAAGTCCATCGAAACCACACTCGATGTGGTTGAAGGGATGCAGTTCGACAAAGGTTACTTGTCACCTTACTTCGTGACCGACAGCGATTCCATGGAATGCCGTTTGTCCGATCCTTACATCCTGATCTTCGAAAAGAAAATCAGCAACCTCAAGGATCTGCTCCCAGTGCTGGAGAAAGTTGCCAAAAGCGGCAAACCTCTCCTGATCATTGCTGAAGACGTTGAAGGTGAAGCCCTGGCCACCCTCGTGGTGAACAAGCTGCGTGGCACCTTGAACATCTGTGCAGTGAAAGCCCCCGGATTCGGCGACCGCCGCAAGGCCATGCTCGAAGACATCGCCATCCTTACCGGTGGACGCTGCATCACCGAAGACCTGGGCATCAAGTTGGAAAACATTCAGATCGAAGATCTTGGCCAGGCCAAATCCGTGGTGGTTGACAAAGAAAACACCACTATCGTTGAAGGCGCAGGCAAATCTTCCGACATCCAGGGCCGCGTGAATCAGATTCGCCGCCAGATCGAGGAAACCACTTCTGACTACGATCGCGAAAAGCTGCAGGAACGCCTGGCCAAGTTGGCTGGTGGTGTGGCCGTGATCAATGTTGGGGCAGCGACGGAAACCGAAATGAAAGAGAAGAAAGCTCGCGTGGAAGATGCCTTGCATGCAACCCGTGCAGCTGTTGAAGAAGGAATCGTTCCTGGTGGTGGTGTTGCCCTCCTGCGCACCCTGCCCGCCATCGAAAAATGCGAAGGTGCGAACGACGACGAAAACATCGGTATCAGCATCGTAAAACGTGCCGTTGAAGAACCCTTGCGCGCCTTGTCCGCCAACGCGGGTGAGGAAGGTTCCCTGATCGTTCAGGAAGTCAAACGTTCCAAAGGCAGCATGGGCTACAACGTTGCCACCGGTGAATACACCGACCTCCTGAAGGCCGGTGTGGTGGATCCCAAGAAAGTAACCCGCACCGCCCTGCAAAACGCAGGTTCGATCGCCGGTCTCTTGTTGACCACCGAAGCCTTGATCACCGAGATCCCCGAGAAGGAGTCTCCCGCTCCTGCAGGTGGTCATCACGGTCCTGGCATGGATTACTAATCCACCCGGAATTCATTCCGATGTATTTATACCGCACGGAGGCCGACCATGTCGGCCTCCTTTTTTATTTGCTGCGCCATCGCAAACGCAGTGCGTTGCCAATCACCAACACATCCGAAAAACCCATGGCAGCCGCACATAGCAGCGGATTCATGAAACCAAACATGGCCAGCGGAATAGCGGCCGCATTGTAGAAAAAAGCCCAGAACAGATTCTGCTTGATCGTTCGCAAAGTGGCTCGGGCCATATCAAGGGCTTCCGGAATGGCTTCAATATCCGCCTTCAACAAAAGAATATCCGCCGCCTCACGTGCAATGTCGCTCGCACGCGTAACAGCAATTCCCAAGTCTGCCTGCTCCAATGCCGGCGCGTCATTGATGCCGTCGCCGACATAGGCAACTCGCTCCCCTTTTTGCTGTAATGACCGAATGATGGAAGCCTTGTCCTCCGGTTTCACTTCTGCATGCACACAGCCGGGACTTAAACCCAGTTCATCCGCAATGGCTTGTCCGGTGCGGTGATGGTCGCCCGTGATGAGATGAATCTGCCAACCGCTGGCCAACAAACGACCCACCACGGCCGCAGCCTTTTGCTTCAACGTATCGCGCAAAGCGATGAATCCCAGAAATTCCTTTCCCTTGGCCACACCGACCACCGTAGCGCCCTTGGCCATCCAGTTGTGATGAAACGTATCATCCCCATTCATAACCACACCGGACTGCTCCAACCATTTCAACGAACCCAATCGATAACTTGAAGTGAGATCCCCCCTGTCGGATTCAAACACAGCCCCCTCAACCCCCGCTCCGGCTTTTTCGGTCCACTTTTCAAATGAAAAGGTTTTGTTAGATTCTACAGTGCTCCAATGACGGGCTATCGCTCGACTGAGTGGGTGTGTGGATTTCTCAGCCAAGGAAACGGACAGTGATTGAAACTCCTCTTCACTGATGGATTCGGACACTTTCTCAAAGCCGGCCACTCCCGGTTCCCCTTTGGTCAATGTGCCGGTTTTATCAAATGCGAGAGCGGTGATGGTCCCACTTTTTTCAAGAGCCACGCCGTCCCGTATCAGAATACCTCTGGCGGATGCGGCATTGGTCCCGGCCATAATGGCCGCGGGAGTCGCCAACCCCATAGCGCACGGACACGCCACAATCAAGACGGCCACCGAATGGATCAAAGCAGCCGCCAACACGGTCGGAAAGGCATGTGTCGTCCATAAAAATGGCTGAAAGGTATCCGCTACCGTCTGCATCCCACCAGGCCAGAACAACCATCCGAACAAGGTGACCACTGCCAAAAGAACGACTATCGGAACAAAAACGGAACTCACCTGGTCCCCCAATCGTTGTATGTTGGCTCGACTGCTTTGCGCACGTTCCACCACCTGAATGATCCGGGCAAGAGCCGTTTCCTCTCCCAATCCCGTCACCCTCACCAACATATTACCCTGTCCGTTCAGTGTGGCTGCGTAGATCTTGTCTTCCTTGCTTTTGTCAACAGGCATGGATTCTCCGGTCAACATCGATTCATTCACGCTGCTGTGCCCTTCGATCACGACACCATCGGTCGGCACTTGATCACCGGGACGAACCTCAACCAGATCTCCAAGTCGAAGCGATGCCACGTCCACCTCCTGCATGCCCCCGTCCCCCATCCGCTTGCGAGCGCGTTGTGGGGCCAATTGCATCAGTGATTGGAGAGCGCTGGTTGCCTTGGCACCGGCACGACCTTCCATCCAATGCCCGAGACTGATCAAGGTGAGAATCCCCACCGTTTCCATGAAATACAAATGTGTCAACTGTCCTGTCCACCACCCCCAAAGACTGAACACATAGGCAGCGGAAGCTCCCAATGATACCAGGGTATCCATATTGGATTGCCCGCGCTTGAGCTGTTGCCAGGCTCCTTTGAAAAATCGGGAGCCTGAGATTAAGAGAATGGCAGTGGCCAGCAGAAGTGAAAACAGGCGATACGAAGCGTGGGTCCCGAGATCCAACACCCAGTCCCCTACCATCATGAGAGCGAACGCCGGCAATCCGACGGCAAGGTTCACCCCCCAACCTGACCAGAAACCTCCCGACCTGGATGGCATCCCGGAGATAACATCCGGTTCCTCCAAGGTTCCCTTGAATCCGACCTGATCCAACGCGTCCAGCAACTCGGAGGGCTTGGCTTCGATACCCGCTTCCCAAGTCACATCTGCGGCCCCGGGCTCAAGCTGCAACCGCACCCGCTGCACACCTGATACATTTTGAAGTGCTTCCGTTGCATGTCGCGCACAGTTCTGGCACGTCATGCCGCTGATCGATAAATGGTGCGTGATGGAAGATTTTCCGGACATATAACTACTGCATACGCTACATACGCAGGGAAATCAAAGAAGTTGTTCAGGAAAGCACCCCGCCTCCCCCACTCTACCGTGGGCGTGTGCGTGCGGATCGAATCTGAGTTTCCTGAGGATACTTGTTACGAGCGGGTGAATCCCAAATACTCTCATCCGTATCATCGTAAAACTCACGCGTTTTCCAGAATCGCTCCTGAAGTGCCGACAGCAAGGAAGCGTAGTCGGCATTTTTGGCCAAATTGTTCATTTCTTTGGGATCCTTCGCCAAATCGAACAGTTCCCAGCGATTTTCTGATTCCGCCGTGTTCCGTGGATGATCGAAGTAGAGCAACTTGTGTGTGTCAGTTCGAATGGCGCTGTGCTTGGGCATGCCGTGTCCACCGTCAACGTAACGATAGTAGATGGTGTCTCGCCATCCAGCAGGTGTCACGCCTCCGTTGGTCAGGATCGGCAAGAAACTGATCCCATGAACATCCCAATCCGTCTGGATCCCTGCGGCCGCTAAAAAGGTCGGGGCATAATCGATGTTCTGCACCATGGCTTTGGCGCGGGTTCCTGGTGTCACCTTTCCGGGCCAACGGACAATCAATGGCATTTTCAAGGATTCCTCATAGGCCCAGCGTTTGTCGAACCATCCATGTTCACCCAAATAAAACCCCTGATCGGCGCAATACACGACAAGGGTGTTCTTGCTCAACCCCAGCTCATCGAGTCGATCCAACACACGCCCGACGTTCCGATCCACTCCCGCCACACAACGCAGATAGTTTCGCATGTAACGCTGGTATTTCCACCTCACCAAATCCTTGCCGGTGGGTGGATTGGCCAGGAAATGCTTGTTTTCTTCCTCGAATGCCGCGACGTAAGCTTTCCGCTGGGCATCCGTCAGGCGATTGACGACATTCAAGTCGCTTTCTGTATCAAACAACATCAAATCGCTTGCCATCCGCATATCGGCATCAATTCCCATCTTATGATTTGCAGCCGAAACGCGCGTCTTGTAGTCGTCGAACAAACTGTCTGGTTCGGGAAATACGGTATCCTTGTAAAGTTCCAGCTCCTTGAGGCTTGGCTTCCAATTGCGATGAGGTGCCTTGTGCTGCACCATCAGGGCAAATGGCTTGGATTTGTCGCGCTTATCCAGCCATTCCAACGCGATGTCGGTCACCACTTCCGTGGAATGACCTTCAATGCGACGACTTCCGGTGGCACTGTAAAGGTCCGGATTGTAATAACTCCCCTGTCCGCTGAACACTTCCCAGGCATCAAATCCGGTTGGCTTGGTCTTCATGTGCCATTTGCCAAAAATCGCAGTGGTGTAGCCGTTCTTTTGAAGTGCTTTTGGCCAGGTTGGCCGGTCAGGATCCAACGCACCGGCAAGATTCACAATTCCGTTTTTATGGCTATGCAGTCCTGTCATCACCGTAGCTCTGGAAGGTGTGCAGATGCTGTTCCCGCAGAAACTGTTTTCAAACAACATTCCTTCCTTGGCAATCCGGTCAATATTGGGCGTGGGTGGCAGGTCCAAGCCGTAGTTGTAAGCGGAGATGGCCTGGGTCGTCAGGTCATCGCTGAAGAAGAACAGGATATTGGGACGCTCCTGCTCCGCTCGAACAGGCAGGCATCCAAGCACGACAAACATCAAAGCGTAGAATCGCAACCGGGTGATCATCGTCAAAGCCTATAAAATGATCAGATTTCCGAAAGGAAAAATTCGCGGGATCACTCGACTGTGTCAATCTTTGGCACCTGCGGTTTCTTCAT
>JAQCFT010000511.1 GCA_027619545.1 Verrucomicrobiota bacterium
AGAAATGAAAAGCGAATCAAATACTGAAGGCACTTAAGGCAACAAACCGCACTAAACCTCTTCCTGGAGGATTTGCACGGCAAAAATCCCCTGATCTTTTGGGACATCGACAAACAAGGATGTTAAAAGGCCCTCTCCAGGAAACACCGACTGAGAAAGCGTCGCCCCTTCACTTGTGGCAAAGGGAACAATTTGCCAGTCATCAGCCGCCTCGGATTTGAAAACCACCTGATAGGAAACTTTCCGACGCGCCGGAAAATCAATCTTGATCCGTTTGAAAATCCCAAGATCCAACACCTTGCTGGCAATCGAAAACTTAAGCCGGGGCACCAGTATGTCCAGAGATCCATCCGGACAAATCTCAGACTCCAACACCTCCAGTCCAAAGGGAGCCGGTCCACTGATGCGCCTGCCATCCACCCCAAATCGGGAAGCATGACAAGGACATGTATGCGTGTTGGACGATTGACTAAGCGTCCGGACCGCACAAGATGCATGAGGGCATTCGGCATTCAGCACGATGAGTCCCCCGCTTTCAAGCCGGTTGATCAGGATGGGGTGCAAGGTTCCGTCCGGAAGGTGATTGGATCGAACCGGATTAAATCCAAGCCTCACGGACCCGCCTGATTCTGCCAGAGCAGGGTAATCCTCAGGATGAATGTTCAATACACCACGGTTATCATCCGGACTTGGAACCAGTTCACCCGCAAGGCGCAACCGTTGGGTGCCACCCAATCCAGCCATCCAGGCGGTGTTCAACAAAAATGTCCGTACAAACAAGCGTCGTGAAACATCCATGCCCGGGGAAAAGCAGAATCGATGCCGATCAGGATTGCAAAGAACGTGCGAACGCATCCATACGCTCCATGCCCTTTTCGATCTGACTCATGCCCGTGGCATAACTGATGCGAATGTAATCATCAGAGCCGAATGCAATCCCCGGAACAGCTGCCACCTGAGATTGCTCCAACAGTTTGTCGCAGAACTCAGTAGACTTCATGCCGGTCCCCGAAATGTTTGGAAACAGATAAAAAGCACCCTCGGCATTGACACAGGAAATACCCGGCATGGCTTCCAACCGCTCATGAGCATAACGGCGGCGGCGATCGAACTCAGGCAACCATTCCTTCAAATGATCCTGAGAACCACGCAATGCTTCCACCCCGCCAACCTGGGCGAACGAAGTCGGATTACTGGTGCTGTGACTCTGAAGCGCACTGATGGCCTTGGCGATGGGTTCGGGCGCGGCCAGGAAACCAAGTCGCCAGCCAGTCATCGACCAGGCTTTGGCCAGTCCGTGAGTGATAATGGTGTGGGCCTGATGTTCCGCAGAAAACGAGGCCACACTTTTGTGAACCGCGTCGCCATAGATCAATTGTTCATAAATTTCGTCACTTAAAATCATGACTCCCTTTTCCACACAGACATCGCCCAACGCCTTGATCTCCTCGGGAGTGTAAACCGATCCAGTCGGATTGCTGGGGGTATTCAGAATAAAAAGTCGGGTGCGATCGGTGATGGCATCACGCAATTGCTCAGGAGTCACCTTGAACTGGGTGACATCGGTCGTATCCAGAATCACGGGAATACCTCCGGCTAACTTCACCATTTCCGGATAACTCAACCAATACGGGGCCGGAATAATGACTTCATCGCCCGAATTGCAGATGGCCATCATGATGTTGTAGCACGAATGCTTTCCGCCGCAACTCACAACAATCTGGGATGGTTTGTAATCCAGACCGTTGTCTCGCTGAAATTTCTCAACAATGGCATCCTTCAGCTCAGGAATCCCGCTGGCTGCGGTGTATTTGGTGAAGCCATCATTGAGCGCCTTGATGGCTGCATCCTTGATGTGCTGAGGCGTGTCAAAATCAGGTTCCCCGGCCCCAAACCCGATCACATCCTGCCCTGCCGCCTTAAGCTGCTTTGCCTTGGCGCTGATGGCTAATGTGAGTGATGGAGCCAGAGATGCCGCACGTTCTGAGATATGATAATTCATCGTTTCCTATAAACAGTCCATGCATACCTGAGGACACCCGACAGGCGCAAGGGGAATTGCGATGAAATTGTTGAGTAAATTTTACTTTCCATGCAGAGCTGGTTGCCCATGATCCTGATGACTCCAAAGTATTCACAAAGAGAACAGCTATGAACACGCGTACAGCCAATTGTTACAGAAGCGGTTTTACCTTGATTGAGCTGTTGGTGGTCATTGCCATCCTGGCGGGCATGCTGCTGCCAATCCTTTCCAAGACAAAATCCAAAGCCAAAGGTATCCACTGTGTTTCCAACCCGAAGCAATGGGAAATCATCCGGAAATTGTATGTAGACGACAATGAAGGCCAGTTCAGCGACGGGGATATCGGTTGGGCTCGCGGAGAATGGGTCGTCGCCCTGGCTGAACACTACCAGGAAAAGCCGGCACTGCTGTTGTGCCCTGACGCCATCAATCGGTGGGCAGGCAGCAGTGGTTCCGCTGAAATCAAAAAACCCGTTTGAACCCCTGAAAACCATTTGGTGGCCTACGGCGGGGCCC
>JAQCFT010000512.1 GCA_027619545.1 Verrucomicrobiota bacterium
TTCTTCAGGATCGTAGCTGATACCAATGACCTTGCCATCGGTGGCTTCGATTTCCTTCACGCTCTGTTGCAACTGGACCAGTTGCTGTTTGCAGAACGGTCACCAGTCCGCCGATCGATAAAACACCAGCGCAACCGGCCCCTTCTTGAGCAGGGAATTCAGCGACTGGTTTTGACTATGTTGATCTTTCAAAGTCCAGTCCGGAGCTTTCTCACCGACAGCTAGACCTGTCTTTTCAGGTGCTGCTGGTTCTGCTGCAAATACTGAACTCACCATCAAACTTAGTCCCGCAAACAAACAGGCCCATGTTGTTCGAATCGATTGGGGTTTCATGAGTTGCAAACTATACCTGATTAGATGAGATGCAAGAGTGAATATTCCCCAACAAAAGGTAGGGTCGCGCTGCTGCGTGACCGCACTGCGCGCAGAGGTCAACGAACACCTGAGGCTACCCTCGTTCCACGTGTTTTGTTGAAGGATGTTCTGAGAGAGAAGTGAGGGTGCGAGGTGGAACTCGCCCCTCCGTTGGGGGAAAGCGGTCAGCTTGCGCAGGTCAAAACGATTTTTCCGAATTGTTCACTGTGTTTCATCCGTTCCAGTGCGGTATTGACTTCTTCCAAGGGGTAAACCGCATCGACGATGGTTTTAACCTGGTGTTCCTGGATAAAGGACATCATGTTCCGGAAATCGGCAGGCGAACCAAGGCTTGATCCTTGAAGTCTTATTTGTTTCCAAAACAATTTGAACATGTTGATTTGTTGAGGGTTCCCCAAGGTGGAACCGTAATTCACAATGCATCCGCCGGGTTTCACCAAATCAATCAAACCGTTGTAGGTCTTGCCTCCGGCGCTGTCGATGATCAGGTCCGGAGCGCCGGCCTCTTTTGCCATGGAAGTTTCCCATCCGTCATCCTTGTAAAGGAATCCTCCTCGAGCCCCCATTTGGATGGCTTGTTTGATTTTATTATCATTGGAAGAAGTGACCCAGGCTTTGGCGCCCGCAGCCACTGCAAACTGCAGGGCTGCCAAAGCAACTCCTCCCCCGACACCGGTTATCAAGACGGTTTGCCCTGTCTTAAGTCCACCTTGAGTGAAAAGGGAACGCCAAGCGGTTAATCCGGCAAGGGGAAGCGCTGCCGCCTCCTCCCATGATAAAAAATCCGGTTTCTCGTGAAGCGTTTCTTGTGGCACCAGAATGTGCGTGGCAAATGTGCCGTCACGCGGCATGCCCAGGACTTCAAATTCGGGGGCTTGGGCTTCCTCTTGATCTCCCCAGTTGATGCCGGACTGCAGGATCACTTCCTTGCCTTTCCATGATGCATCCACTCCATCACCGGTTTCGAGCACGACACCCGCTCCGTCTGATCCCAGAACGACCGGGAGTTTTATTTTAGGATAGAGCCCTTGTGTGATCCAATAATCACGCCGGTTGAGAGCCGCGGTTTTGAGTTGAATCACCACGTGGCCGGGGGGTGCATTCAGATCATGACGATCTTGAATGCTCAAAGGTGTGTGAAGTTTTTCAAGGACTGCTGCTTTCATGTGAACGGATCAATCTGTTTTGCCGAATTCAACAACATCATGATGAATATTCCAAGCAATGACTGTGGTTTTCGGGTTATCATGACGCATGCTTGCAAGTATGCGAGGTAGAATTTGGGGAGGAGGATGTCCCTGGGTTCTCCTATGTGAGACGAGAAGCAGGGGATGGAATCCACAAGGTTTCGCGTCGAGACGACCCGATCTACCTGCCGATGCCAACAGGTAGAACGTGCCGTCCCCGGCGCGTCCTTGTGGTGTGCATGTTCATGATTGCCATGCAAAGGAATACCCGAGGGCATAGGACACCCCACAATCGCATCGCTACCGTTTGCGGACGCGTCGAGACTCCCGATCTGCCATTGATTTGGGGAGGAGGATGTCCTTGGGTTCTCCTATGGGAGACGAAATGCAGGGGATGGGAGCCACAAGGTTTCGTGTCGAGACGACCCGATCTAACTGTGCTGCTTTACCACACACAAATTTAAAGGAATGCGCTGCTATTCACAAATCATGTTGAAAATGGTTTTCGCTGGTCTATTGGGCGAGTGGGCTTCATGCTCATGGGTCCTGTGAATTTGTTTGATCTCATACAAGAACGTGTCCCGAATCGTGAGGATGCCACCAGTGAACGTTTGCTGGAGGTCTTCATGGATTATATCGAGGAACTCAAGCTCGAGCTGTATCCGGCTCAGGAGGAAGGTATCCTTGAGCTGTTCGACGATAAGAATGTGATTCTGAACACGCCAACTGGCTCCGGGAAATCCCTGGTGGCCATGGCGCTGCATTTTAAATCCCTGGCGCAAGGTCGGAAATCGGTTTACACCTCACCGATCAAGGCTCTGGTAAATGAAAAGTTCCTGGATCTTTGTGGGCGGTTTGGGGCGAATCAGGTCGGTTTGATGACCGGGGATGCCACGGTCAATCGTGACGCGCCCATTTTGTGTTGCACGGCCGAGATTTTGGCCAACATCGCGCTGCATGAAGGCGACCAGGCAGAG
>JAQCFT010000513.1 GCA_027619545.1 Verrucomicrobiota bacterium
TTTGTGATTTCCATGGAGGACAATGGTGATTTCAAATCGTTGGAACGATTTCTTCCTGATTACCGTCCCGTGGAACCGATCGATATCAAGTTTGGGCCCAACGGGGATTTGTATGTGTTGGAATATGGTGGTCGCTGGTTCCAGTACAGCCCGGAGGCCAGGCTGGTTCGCATCGCTTTTGAAGGCGGCAACCGTCAACCCATCGTCGTGGCCAAGAGCGATAAAAAAGGCGGTGTGCCTCCCTTTGAGGTTTCGCTTTCATCTGCCGGAACGGAAGATTACGACAACGATGATCTCAGCTATCGCTGGGAAATCGTCGATGCCGGCGGCAATGTTCAAGTCAAGGAGGAACCGAATCCTACGGTTACCCTGACATCCATTGGCACTTACAATGCGCGTCTGACGGTGACGGATCCTTCGGGGGCGAGTGATTCGGTTTCCCTGCCGATCGTGTCCGGAAACGAACCTCCCAAAGTGTCCATTCAGTTCAGGGGCAACCGCTCTTTCTTCTTTCCCGGCGCTCCTGTGGAGTATGCGGTGGAAGTCGTGGATGCGGAAGACGGCACGTTTTCAAAGGGCGACATTGATGCGGACAAAATCACCTTCAGCATCGATCAGGTGGATTCCAACTTTGATGTGGAGTCCCTGAGGCAAATGCCCTTGGATGACGCCGCCACCTCTCGTTTCCCGGTGGCACAATCCATCATCGCCAAAGCCAATTGCCGATCCTGTCACCTGGTGGATGCGAAATTGGTGGGACCTGCATTCAAGGAAATCGCCGCCAAATACAAGGACGATGAGAACGCCCTGGATGATCTTGCCGGCAAAGTGGTGGGCGGTGGCCGGGGCGTGTGGGGCGAAGTGCCCATGCCGCCAAACGCGCTCCTCACGGAAGATGAAGCCAAACAGATTTTGAAATATGTGTTGAGTTTGGCTGATGATGGAAATCAGGGGCCTGCTCTGGTGGGAGCGTATACCCCTGTAGCTCCGGCAGCCCCTCAGGGGCGGGGTGGATTCGGTCGTGGTCCGGTTGATCCGGGTGCCGTGTTGATGCGTGCGGTTTACAAGGATGCCGGGGATGATCTGGCTGCTTCCTTGACCTCGCAGACCATCGAGTTGTTGCGCTCCGCCACGCTTCAAGTAAGCGCTGCTGATGTGTTGGATGGCATCGAGACCGGTCGGTTCGGGGCAACGGTTTCCAAGGGATCGCATGCCGTGTTCAAGAATATCGATCTGACACAAGTCAAACAGTTGGACGTCATGGCCAATGTCATGGCACGCAGCAATCACACCGGCGGCACGATTGAAGTGCGTTTGGGCGGGCCAAAGGGCGAATTGCTGGGAGCGGCGACATTGGATGCTCCCGAACCACCTCAGGGTGGGGGACGTCGCGGCTTTGGTGGCTTCCGTCGTGATCCGGTCTATATCGCCATTCGCGAAGTGAGCGGCAAGAAGGACCTTTGTTTGATCTTCCGTAATGACGCCGCGGAGGATGGCGCGAATTTGATGTCTGTTTCATCCATCACCTTTTCGGCCGAAGTGACCGAGAACAAGAAAGCAGATGGTCCAAACCAAAACCTGTAACAAATGCGTATTCAAGTTGTCTTTTAATTGAACCCTTAGTCATCGTCTCTTTTCACACGAAACAAACCGTTATGAATCTACAACCCTTTCACATCCACACTCGCCGCCAATTCTTGAGAACCACCGCCCTGGGCGCCGCGCTTTGGCAGGTTCCCGGACTCTTTGCCGAGGAACTGGTTCGCACACCCAAGCAAACCGAAGGACCGTTTTATCCCGACACTCTGCCGCTGGATACCGATAACGATCTGCTGATCATCAACGATCAAACCACTCCCGGTATCGGAGAAGTGACCTGGTTGAGCGGCCGCATCCTGGATGGCCGGGGGGAACCTGTCCGCAACGCTCTGGTCGAAATCTGGCAGTGTGATGCCAAAGGTGTGTATTATCACTCGGGCAGTGGCGACGACCTGAAACGACGCGACACCAACTTTCAGTGTTTCGGTCGTTTCCTGACCGGTTCAACCGGCGAGTATGTGTTTCGCACCATCAAACCGGTTCCTTATCCCGGACGCACGCCGCACATCCACTTCAAGGTGAAACGTCAAGGCAAAGAGCTGTTGACCACGCAATGCTACATCAAAGGGCATGAACAAAATCCCAAGGACGGTATTTGGAAACGAATCACCGATCCGAAACAACAGGCAAACGTGACCATTCCTTTTGAACCCATCCCGAATTCCAAAATCGGTGAACTGGCCGCCAGGTTCGATGTGTATCTTGGCTGGACTCCCGCCGATGTGTAGTCATCCATATCAACCACCACTCAACCTGAAGAAATATTCAAGATGAAGAAGAACATTCCAGTATTGGCCGTCGGCATGTGTTTGGCGACAGGCTTATTTTCGAATACGAGCAAGGCGGAAGACTGGCCCCAGTGGCTGGGACCCGAAGGCAGTAATCAAGTCGCAGGTGAAGGATTCGCTCCGGACCTTTCCCATTATTCAGTGGCCTGG
>JAQCFT010000085.1 GCA_027619545.1 Verrucomicrobiota bacterium
CACATCACACCTGGCCAGTTGATCGGACGAAAAATCCTTGGCGGATACCTGATGGATGTGCTGCCGGTAAACATGAAGGTCGTGATGATTGCCGAGCAACTTGCTGAGCTTGGACAAGATCTGCTCGCGTTTTTTCAACTTTTCACATCCCATGGTTTCCAGGAAATGCAATTGATAAAGCAGGTGTTTCGTCCATTTGCGCCAGTCGTGAAACAAATGCAGATCCTTTTCGGCGTAGGCGGTTCCAAATCGTTTCCTCGCCTTTCCATAGGTGATGCGCAGGCCGAGGATAATGGCGTCCTGTGAGGCGAGTGCCTTGTTTCCGGACTGGCGCTTCCAGAAAGTCGACTCAGCATCCAATCGCTTTTCGACGGTCTTCCAGTCAATCGGTTCCAACGCAACCTCCTTAACTTGTTCGAGAAGTGGCATCAAGGCTTTCATGCTTTTGCCGGTCTTTTTTCCCGAAGTCTTTTTGAGCAGCTTTGCGTGCGTTTTGAGGAGCACATCGCCATCTCTGCGGCCAGCCAGTTCAGTGGCGGCGGATTTGATGCGTTGATTGGCGCTGCGGTAGGAGTTCGGATGAACATGAGGACGGATGAGTTGCTGCCGAGAACGGAGAATTTTAAGAATAATGCGAATACGGTGTACCGCATCCTCCGTATCGGCTTGATCCGATCGAACGATCTTTCTGGCTTCATCCACCAACTCCAGGGTCGAATGAAACAGGCACCCCTCAGGGGAGGGGCTTATTTCCGCATTGGAATGCATTACGACAAAACAGAAACAACTATACGACGATTGTGTTACGGCTTTGAATCTAAGGATTCTTCGGGATAAATCGAGCGCGGAATTGTTACAATTGCTCATGAGCCGGTTTCCGCTTGCTGAAATGGGTCTGGTTCTTCAATCTCTACGCATGTCGAAGACTGATTTTGATATCCATTATGTGGCGCGACTTGCCCGTTTGGAACTGGGCTCTGAGGAAGAGGAAACATTCGGGCGCCAGATCGAGCAAATCATCCACTACGTGGAGCAACTCCAACAGCTGGATGTGGATCAAGTCCAACCCACCGCCCATCCCGTGCCTCTGACGAATGTGACGCGCCCCGATGAGGTGCGCGGTTCATTGACCAATGAGGAGGCCCTCATGAACGCGCCGGCCAAAGGAAATGGATTGTTCATGGTCCCCAAAATTGTCGAATAAACATCGTATTTCACCCTGTTTCCGATCATTTACATGGATTGTTTTCAAACACTTGCTTCACTCCGTCAGCGGCTCTTGGACGGAGAAATCACCTCCAAAGAGGTCGTGTCTGGTTTTCTTGGCCGGATTGAATCTGTTGATTCCGACCTGAACGCCTTGATTCATCTGGACAAGGAGGGGGCTTTGAAACAGGCCCAAACCGCCGATGAAGCCTTGGCATCCGATCCGGATGCCCGAAGCAAACCCCTCATCGGGCTGCCGGTTGTAGTCAAAGACAATATTGCCGAACGAGGTCAACCGCTTACCTGCGCCTCCAAAATACTGTCCAATTTCGTGGCGCCCTACGATTCGACAGTGGTGTCCAAATTGAAATCAGCCGGTGCCGTCCTGATGGGGCGTGCGAATCTGGATGAATTTGCCATGGGGAGTTCCACGGAGAATTCCGCCCGGGCGATTACCCGTAATCCATGGGATGCGGACCATATACCTGGCGGATCGTCCGGAGGTTCGGCCGCAGCTGTGAGCGCCGGGCTATGTGCTGCCGCGATTGGTTCGGATACGGGAGGGTCCATTCGTCAGCCTGCATCCTTTTGCGGTTGTGTGGGCTTGAAGCCGAGTTATGGACGTGTTTCCCGTTTCGGCTTGACTGCCTTTGCCTCATCGCTGGACCAGATCGGTCCCCTGACACGGGATGTGCGGGATGCCGCGACGGTTCTCAATGTGATTGCCGGGCATGATGAACGCGACTCAACCAGTGTTCCCAGGGAAACCGAGGATTATACCGCTTCACTTGGACAGGATATCAAGGGCTTGAAAGTCGGCTTGCCCAAGGAATACTTCATCGAAGGATTGGATCCGGCGGTCAAAGTGTCCATCGATGGTGCTGTCTCCCAATTCCAACAACTGGGGGCCGAGATCGTTGAAGTATCTCTTCCTCACACCGAGTATGCCATTGCCACCTATTACATCATCTGTACTGCTGAAGCCAGTGCCAACCTTGCACGCTTTGACGGGATTCGATATGGCGCCCGTGTGGATGGAAAGGATCCGGTGGAACTTTATGCCAAAACGCGCGGCGCAGGTTTCGGGTCAGAGGTAAAACGTCGAATTATCCTTGGGACCTACGTTCTCAGTAGCGGCTATTATGATGCGTACTATTTGAGAGCTCAGAAGGTGCGTACACTGATTCGACAGGATTTCCAAAATGCCTTTGATCAAGTTGATTTGCTTTTGACTCCCACCGTGGCCGCGCCAGCTTTCAAAGTGGGCGAAAAATCGACGGATCCCTTGCAGATGTATTTGACCGATATTTTCACCATTTCTGCCAATCTGGTAGGTAATTGTGGTTTGAGTTTGCCTTGTGGATTCTCCCAGAATCCCAAACTCCCTATTGGTCTTCAGCTCATGGGACGCCCATTTGAAGAAGCCAACCTGCTCAAAGCGGCCTATGCCTACGAGCAATCAACCGACTGGCATAAAGCCTTCCCTTCTTAAAGTGGGAATTCAGGAGGGTGGATGATGGGCGATCCCGTTTGCCAGTCACTTGCCGCCGGTAAAGCCTGGCGTTCCTGGCGCGCCGCCCTTGTGGCTCCCATCGGATCAAATGCCGCAGGAAGCAAAACTCAACGGCATTCAACACCCTGCATCCGCATTGCTATCGTTCGCGGGCGGATGATCCTATCTGATCGTGGAATCAATTAACTGTTCTCACAGTCGTTCGTTCTGCCAACCAGATGACATCGGGATTGTTCGGAGAAGCCACGTTCAATTGTAGTGTATTGCTGTTTTCCACCCGAGGCATGGTTCGGGCATCCCGCCATTTCTTGATTTCGGCATGACCGTCGGCAAACGACAAACCTGCCGCTCCGTTGTGGTAACTCGCCGGGAAATCAATCATCCGGGCTGAACCGGGATCTTCCACCATCTGGTTGGCATAGCCGCCCGCATTGATGCTGTCAGGGTGTTCGTCCAGCAGGACATAAAGATTGGAGGGGCCCGGATTGCCAAAGTCACTCGATTTCAGGAAAATCTTGTAAGATTTTTGGTTGTTTTGAAATCCGCTGCCGGGAGGAAGCCATCCGCCGGGGCCACCCATGGCCTGACTCATTCCCATGCTGCGAACCCTTGAATGACGTGTCCCATTTATCTGCACATAGCTGCGGTCTGCGGGGCAAAGGTAAACTTTGGTTGTTGGCAGGTACGGAGCAAATTTGGCGCGTTTGGGATCAAGCAAATCCTGAATGTTGGTGTTATCCCGATTACTTGGATTGTAATCCAGCCATCCGCCTACCCATGCTCCCTCTTCCGTTCCACTGTTGCCCGGTTTGGTCAGGTAATCGCTGTTGTCGTCCGGATACATCAAGTGAGCCAGTTGCAATTGTTTCAAATTGTTCAGGCAAGAAATGCCCTGGGCTTTGGTTTTTGCCTTGGACAGGGCAGGGAGCAACATGCCGGCAAGAATGGCGATAATGGCGATCACGACCAATAATTCGATCAATGTGAATCCCCATTGACGCTGACTTGAACGAGTGTGCATGCTGGATTAATGGAGGTCAGTGGCCGATTTGTCAATGTGGAATGCTTTTTGAAGGGCAATCGGTGAATGTGGAATAAAAAAAGCGGGCTCCGATTGTCCGGAGCCCGCTTTCATAAAACCATGATGAGAACCTCAGTTGGCTGAGCTGGTGTCCTCGGAGGAATTGGCTGTCACCATCTGGACGGAGGCCATTTCCTGCTGGAGCCATTCGGAGATTGCTTCGCTGCGGCGGGTTTGACGCAGTTGCTTGGTGAAGTCGGCCAGTTCTTCGTTCATTTTGGTTTCATCTGCTTCGACGAAATCTTTCAGGAAGAGGATGCCGGCTCCTTCTGTGGTGTTGCTGACTTCGCTGACGTCTCCCGGTTCAAGGGAGAAGGCCAGGTCCTGCAACCAACTGACGGTAATGCGACGATCGGTGAGCCCGTCCAATGTGCGCGAAGCCAATGAAACATTCGGGACTTCCACAATGGTTTGTCCCAGTTCGGTGCAGGCTGCTTCAAATGCTTTCCCTTCGGCCATGGCGGCTTTGAGGCTTTCATGAAACTGGGTTGCTTCATCACGGGCCGCCTGGAGTTGCTGATCGCGCCGGAAGTCCGCCACGACACGTGCCCTTACTTCGTCCAGTGTGGGGGGATGATCGGGAATGATCTCTTCCAGTGCAAACAGGTAGATCGCGTCCGATGCCTCGAATGGGGTTGCAATGGGGTCTTCTTCGCTTAATTCAAATGCCCGCTGCGTAAAGGTAAACGACACTCCAAGTCCCGGTGCGAGCTGATTGCGCGAGAATTCCGTGGTCACTTTGGATTCCATTCCTCCTTCGACGGCCAATTGCTCAAGCACTGCCGATGAGTAGGCTTCAAAGTTTGCGAAACCTCTCATGAACTTTTTCGTTTCCTCGACAGCGACTTCCAGTCCCGCCTTTTTAAGTTCTTCCTCCCTGATCTGCTCTTTTGCCTCTTCAGCAGAGAGTACTTCGCCGTTTCGGGTGAAGGAATTGGTGCCGCGGTTCAGATAGATCGCATCGATCATGCTCTGGAGGTTGGTGCTTTGATTGAGCTTGGTTTCCGCTTCGGCCAGGTAGTTGGTGGCCGCGAATTTCACGTAACGGATCTTGCGTTTTTCTTCGACGCGGTAGAGGGCCATGTTGTTGGTGAAATAATCCTCCAAACCCACCAGATCCTGACCAGCCGACATGTGGTTGGTCCGGGAGAACATGACAGCCGATGTGGATGCTGCCAGATTACGGCTCTTGTAAAGTCGTTCTGCTTCCCCCTGGGTCACCATGTCTCCGCTCAGACTGACCAGGGAGGTCAACTGGCCAATGCCAATGGTGTTGGCCGCATACCGATGCAGGTCGTCCTCGGAAATGCCGCGAGATTTGATGGCAGCGAGGACGCTGTCATAGAGTTCGTTGCGAAATGCTCCCGTGGCCGGATCGGAAAAGGAGTTGACCTTCCACTTGGCAATGGATTCAGGGCCGACCTGGATGTTCATCTCCTCCAGCTTGCGGATCAGCATCAAACGGTTGACGGCTTCCCTGGAGGGATCGAAACCGAATTGGGTGCTTAGTTGCTCCGGCCACTGTCCCATGTTCAGGAATACCTGAAGCGAGATTTCCTTGTAAGCTTCGTAGTAGTCGGTTTGCGTAATGGGTTGACCCTTATAGGTTCCAACTACTGCGTCAGAACCGGATCGTCCCCCCGCACCTCCCGAACCCACAGTCGGGGTAAAGAAGATGACAAAGGACACAATGACCACCGCAATGATGACGATGAACAACCATTGCTGATGTTTTCGAATATGTGCAAACATGGCTTTTTAAATCAATATCTCGTCCACCCAGGCTTCCTGAGGACGTCTGCGTTTTATAATGTCAAAGTGGCGCACAGTAAACAAGCCCGTGGTCACAGGTCAAATCCAAAAACAAATGATTTCACAGTAGCTTCCATTTCCGAATCATCTTTACAGTCCGGAAGGTCTTGGGTATCGCTGTTGCATGATACGTTCCATGAGCTTCAAGATTCTTGTGTTCACCGTGACGGTTTTGCTTCAAACCGGTTGTGTGAAAACGACCATCGTGAACCTGACTCCTTCGAAATTACCCCGCAACTCGCAAGGTGTTTACCGTTTTGAAGCGGCATGGGACAGCAATCAGAAAACCATTCGAGAAGATTCCATCCAAGGCTATGTCGTGTTGGATGGGGTGAATGTTCCCATGGAACGAGTTCAAGTGGTTGAGGATAGGTGGGAGGTTCTGCTTCCGTTGGACCAGTCGCCGGATGGCCATACCTATCAGTTGAAGTTTGATTACCTTTACGACAGTTTTCCGGAACCCAAACCGGACAGCCTTCGGACTCAGCCCTACAGGTTGGATATCGTCGAACCTAACAGCCCATAGTCGCGGGTCCGTTCCCGCCCAGGGGCAGCGGCCGCTGGGTGAATCACTACAGGTTCTCCCTCCGTCGGAATGACCCGGACCACCCCTTTGGCAAACTCCAAACGTATCATTTTCCTTGTGCCTGTGTCCCATATGATCGGATTTGACTGAAAAGGATGCTTTTTCAACTGGCCGATCCATCGGTCCCTTCGGTCAGGGGCAATTCCGGTCACCAGAATCAAGTGCGGCCCAAGCGAATCCATCCAGTAGTAGTTGGGAGAAATGTCTTCTTTCGGGCGATTGATTACCAAGATATCCGCATGCAGGTTTGGATGCCGATTGGAAAGTGCGATCACACCGTCCCGGCTGAGGTCCCCCGCGAATAGAATCTGGCAGTCTCCCCATTGAACCAAACCTACCAGGTTGGTGTCGTCCGCTCGCCGAAAACCGCTGCCGATGGGGGGATGCAGGATCTTCATTTGTCCGATCGAAATCCCTTCACCGATGAGTTCCATTTTCCATCCATTCGTTTCTGCAGTGGCCAGTAGACTTTTGTAGTAGGGTGATCGGTAGCCATCCTTGAAGGAAACGATTCGTTGCGGAGGGTAGCGGTGAACCAAATCTTCATATCCACCTATGTGGTCCGCATCCCCGTGCGAGATCCAGAGGTCATTCAATCGGTTGACGCCCCTGGATTCGAGGAAGGGGATGAGTGTCCGCAAGACGGTTCGTCCACTTCCTCCATCGATCAAAGAATCGTGCAACTCACCTGCCTGATTCATCCAGATCGCATCTCCGTCCTCGATCGGTAAAAGCGAGATTTCCTGTTTGCGCCAGGACAGCTCGATGTGTGTCAGCACAAGAAGAAGAGTCAGTGCCCCACAACCATATACGGCCCGCCTTCTCCAAATGTGCTTTTGGCACCCCATGGCGATGAGCACAAGAAATGCGTAATAATACCATAGGACCGAAGCCGGCAGTGGGCTGACATGGAAGTGTGACAGGGGAAGTGACGACATCCATTGTCCCATGCGCATCATACATTCCATCCAGAACCAGCCGCTGTGGTTGAAAAGTTCCGTCAACCACGGTGCCCAGGTTGCGCAAGCCAGACTGCCCATGGCACAGGTGATGGTCGCTCCGGCAAGCGGTACCATCAGTATGTTTCCTGCCAGCCCCACCGGTGTCACCAGATGAAATTGTTGCCAGATGATGGGCAGCGAACCGATCCAGGCTGCCATCGAAACGGAAAGAGCTGCAGCCAGTTTACGCGCACACCAGTTCCGGCACCGTTGGGGGGCGCTGAGCCGCTCCTTGAGTATCCATGGATCCGATTCCAGCCGTTTTGACAGGAATTGCCGAATGGGTTCCGAGGTGGTGGCCAAGCCCAGAACGACTCCGAAAGACAGTTGGAAACCAATCTGGAACAGCTGGGTGGGCTGCCAGATAAGCACGAACCAGGCAGCGGTAAAAAGGGAGTTGAGCAGGGTGTAAGGTTTCTTCAGGATCCAACCGCTCAACATCACCGATGTCATGATTCCCGCACGAATCGCCGAGGTTTGCCAGCCGGTGATCGCCACATAACACCACATGGCCACCAAGGTCCATGTCCCGGCGTGCCACCTTGATCGAATCACCCATTGCATGCCTGCGAGCAGAAGCCCGGTCACCATGGCCACATGCAACCCGCTGATGGCAAACAAATGCATCGATCCTGACCAACGAAATGGTTCGATCATGTCCTCGTTCAACCAGGATTTCAGGCCCAGCACCATGGCCCCTCTCAATTGGGTTGCCTCATCCATTTCCGGCAGACCATGTGAGAGAACATTCATTGCCCATATCCTGAATTGATCCGTCCAGGGCCTTTTGGGAAGATCTTGTTCGGTCATTTGAATGGTCCAGGCATTCGTTGAATCTGCGTAAAGGATGTGGTGGATACCCTGCTGCTCCAGATAGGTTCGGTAGTCGAATAATCCGCCTGCGATCGGACGGGCGGGAGGGGTTAAGACCCCGGTGATCCGCACTGGTATCCCTTTGTAAAAGGATGCGGGAAGCATTCCCGAAGTTCGGACCCGGATCTGTCCTGTTGCGGGTATTAAATCTGTGGCATGAGCCAGTTGGGTAAGGTGTAATGTTGCCAGATTGCTGTGTGTTTCCTGGCCGTTTATTCTGGATGTTTTTTGTCTGGGAGTTTCAGTCAAAACACCTTCGACGGTAACATACCAGCCTTCTCCGAGATCAAGATGGCGCACATCCGCCGGGTGGACCGGGCGGGTATGCATGGCATGAAGGCAAGCCCCGCTCGTGATCAACATGGCGATCAGCCAGCACGGCCTCGAACGTTTCATCAGGATGAAGCAAAGTCCCGTCCCAAGAAAACAGACCATCCAAAGGCCGATCGGCAGTGGAAGCAGGTTGTTCAGCCATATGCCACCCGCGAAAGCCAGCGTGATTTTGAGCATCGGGTGGTGCATGTTTCACTCCTTTTTCCTGCGTGTTCGCCAGCGAATCCAGCCCATTGCCAGGGCGCCTCCCAGTGTGTCGATGCCGACGTCTACCGGGCTACCGACACGTTCATCCGTCAGGGTTTGATGCCATTCATCGGTTCCGGCGTACAACAGGCAAATCGTCAAACAGCCTGCCGCATAAGCGGGTTTCCAAACCTGCAACGGACGATGTTGAGTAGCATTGAGGGCGCGATACCAAAGAAGAAACAGGATGGCATATTCGGTAAGGTGCCCCGCTTTTCGAACTACCAGCTGAATGGAGGCAATTG
The DNA here is from genome assembly GCA_027619545.1 of Verrucomicrobiota bacterium. Taxonomy (GTDB): domain Bacteria; phylum Verrucomicrobiota; class Verrucomicrobiia; order Limisphaerales; family AAA164-E04; genus AAA164-E04. The sequence continues at coordinate 8,897 of JAQCFT010000085.1, forward strand.
TGGCATCGGCGATGTCCGGAACAAAAAATCTCAGCAGGGGACCGATTAGTCGGGACGTTTGATGACCGGAAAAATGGTCCGTTGAAAAGAGCGAGATGACAGCCATCCAGATTAATGGTGGCAGCCAGAACTTCATCCAATGTCTGATAGCGATGGACATGATTGTTGATGGTTTGCAACAGGGGGTCCGGACAGTCTGACGCGGTTTTACTGTCCGGTTCTACTCCGGGGGACTGCTTGAAGCCTGAACCAGAGGGCTGTCGCAGCAATCAATGCGGAGGCATCGACCAACATCTCGTATGCCGGATGCTCGTCTCAGCAGCGTGATACGGAACCGTAAAGCCGAAGGACAGCGCCATCAAGCATTCAAAAATTGAATTTGTCGTTCATGCAACCACACTGAGGGCAGCGCGCTCGATCGACCGTGGGGTCATCCGTGTAAACAAAAGCGCAATCCGAGCATCGAAACACATGGTCATCGGTTTCCTTGGGCTCGAAGCGACGGCGTCGGATGTCCGAATATACCGCACAAAGCAACACTGCGGCCAAGGTAATTGAAACGTAGGCTATCATCCATTCGCTCAAGGCGCTCACGTTCATCGGACACCTCCCTCCGGTTGCGGTTGGATGACCGGCCTTGTTGTTTGTCGCAACCATTGGATTTCAACATCACCCCATTCCAGAGGTCCGGGAGATGCTTCGTTCCAGTTCGGGTCCCGCTGAAACATCATGGTTTTAATTTTGCGAATGGCTTGTTGGACAAAATCCTGTTCGTTTTGGTCCCATGCAGAGGGGTTCTCAAGGCGCACCGATTGGACCAGTCCCAGGGGATCGATGCCAAGTTGCAGACGGGTCGGCTCCAAAGGCTCAGATCCGGTCCATGCAGGCAATTCAGGTAAGGAGTCGGGCAGCCTGTTTTGGAGGTTTTGACCGAACTGCAGCTGGGTTTGAGCTTGTGCGAAGGGATTTGGAGGCAGCGCCTCATTCAGTTCCGCACCGGGCTTGTCAATGGGTTTCCAAAGGTTCTCGGATAATCGATCGGAAAAATGAAGGAAAGAATGCCCCCAGTCGGTTTGTGGATGTTCCAGATAGCGGTAAGATTCCCCCCAGTCGCTGTATGGATTTTGGTTTTCAAAGGATTTGTTCCAAAGGTCACTGGTGAATCCCCGTTCATTGGCCTGCGCCATCAGCAATGGATTTCTTACCAAGGGATGGGTTTTGATGATGGGGTCCCAGGAAGTTCCTGCAGCCATTACCACTGATGAAGTGGGGAGCGTGCGTTTTGCCTTGGCCGGATCATGCAGGGGCACCTGGTAAAAACAGATCATCACCCCGTGAAACAGGGCGACCGCACCATAAATGCTCCATGTCCTTTTGTTGATCATGATCCCTGATCGCGCGGGGTTTATTTGGTCTGGAATGAAAATGGCTTCGTTTTGGTTGCCAGCAACGTGCGGGTCACTCCCGATTTGGAGGCGATGTGCGAAATCCTCGAAATAACCGACAGTTGCGTCGCTTCATCTCCCTGTATGACCAGGGTGGGCGGGGATTCAAACTTTTGGACCGCCTCTTTCAATCGATTTTCAAACTCCGTTTCCGGCACATGTTGACTTTCGAAAAAGATTTTTCCATGAACATCGATGGCAATTGGAATCACTGGGGGTTGAATTCCCGGTACATCCTTATTTCCCAGATCCGGCAATTCAATTTGAACACCGGGGGAATACACCAGCAAGGTGCTGAAAATCAGCATCAGACACAGCAGGAAAAAAATACCGGCAAATGGAGCGACATCCAGTTGACCGCGGAATATTTTTGCGTTTCGCGGAAATTTCATGGTGCGAACTAGTCCCTGTTTCCAAAGGTCTCGGTGACGATGCTGACGATTTCAGATGAAGCTTTTTCCATGTCCAGTACGATGGAATTGACACGGCTTACCAGATAATTATAAGCAGCATAACTGGGAATGGCGACTGCAATCCCCCCGGCGGTGCAGATCAGGGCCTTCCAGATGCCTGCGGCCATTTCCGGAATACGGGCGTAGAGGCCGGCATCGGCTATATGCTTGAAGGTGTCCATCATCCCCAAAGCAGTGCCCAACAATCCGATCAATGGCGCGATCTGCGCAACGGTTGCCAAGAGATTTAGTTTTTCTTCCAGGCGCGGCACTTCCATCAGGCCTGCTTCTTCCAGCGATTCTCTTACACCGTCCTTGCCTTGTTCTCTGCTGAGAATCGCGGCCTTGACCAATCGCGCCACCGGCCCCGGGGTGGCTTCACAAATCGAAATGGCCTCCACGACGTTGTCCCGTTTTAACACGTTGCGAACGCCGTTGATGAATTCCATGGAATTGATTTGAGATCGGTGATAATGCAACAATCTCTCAAGAAACACCCCGATGGCGGCGATGCTTGCAATAACAAGCAGCCACATCACGGGGCCTCCCTGCACGATAAGTTCCGGCGTTCTCATGACTGTCTTATAGGCTCCAAATCGACCACCCGCAAGAGTGATCCAAGGAAAATGCTTTTTGAAAAAGGGGCATAACTGTGGGGGAGGGACATTTTTTCCTTGCCCAAAGCACGAAGCAACTTTGATGGATCAAATCCTTACTTTGATCACTATTTTTTTGACCTGCCGAGATTCCTGAATCGATATGCCGGGCATATGGGCGTCTTGAGGCTTGAGGAGGGCGAACATCCCGGGACGGAGCGTGACGAAATTTCCGTTACCCTTCAGTTTATAGAAATCCCGATCTTCGTCATAAGGCTCCGCCACCATTGAGGACACCGGCGCATATCCAATTTGTTCCTCCCCGGAAATGACGCATTGCACATCCAGATGTTTGAGGTGGGCCTCCCAGAAACCATCGGCCATGGGTTTCGTTTGATACGATTCCACTATTGCAAAGACTCGATCCCCTTCCACCGTGTGGCGTCCTGGTTCGAGGGCGTCCATATCCGTCTCCTGCAGAAAACGCAAAGCGGTCCGGATACCTTCACTCAGATCAAAATATTCATCTGCCTTACAGATTTCGTCGATAATCATGCGTCTGGTTTACACAACCGGAACTTGGACTTGAAGTCCAAAAGCAGGCTTGGTGCGGCATTCCGCTCCAACATGCCCACATTGATCAGCCAGAATGACAATCTTATCCGCAGAAATGGAAGGAACAATGCACGGCTTGCTTTGACATGCTCCCCTGTGCCAAGTCATGATCCCACAATGTCTGATCATTTAACATGCGAATGCCCCTATTGCGGATGTGAATCATCCGTTCCGGTAGATGTTTGGGATGGTGATTGGGAGACGGTGAGTGATTGTGAAAACTGCTGTCGTCCATTCCGCATCATCGCCACCTTGCATGCTGGGGAAGTTGAGGATTTCCAGGTCGAATGTTGACGAGGTATCATGACCCCGCTCGGATCCAGCTCCTTGTTTTGTCAAACCTGATAAAGAAAGCCCGCCTTCAGGGAAGGCGGGCCTGGTTCGGGATTCGAAGATATGATACGGCTCCCTAGTTTACTCCTCGGCTGTGTTACGAATACGGAAGAAGCAGCACTCTCCGTTCAACGCCACATAAACCGAAGTGACTTCGGTTTGTTCGGGTGATACCGACAGCAGATTCATGGGGTTTCCGGTTTCAATTGCAAAGGGCACCTGTTCCCAATCACCGTCCAGTCCTTCCGATGCTTCCACGATCATGGAAGACTGGAATGGTGTGTCGCTGACCAACTGAAGGCAGGGCGCATCCTCGCCTTCTCCTGCCACGAACACGGAACGCAGGTTTGGGCGGTTGGTGTCTGTGGTGGCTGGGATGAGGTGCAGCGGAACCATGGTGGCTGTTTGGGTGGCTTGGCCTTCTTGACGCCAGTAGAGGTTGAGCGAGGCGAGGGTGTGAATCTCGTTCAGATCTATATTGTTTGTTTTCCAATCCATGGCGATGCGAACCACTTTGGATTCGCCGGGGCCAATTTCGATGATGTTTGTCCACACTTCGTTCAGTTTGTCGCTGCCCTGTTTGAAACCGAGCAAACGACTGGTTTCCGTGGCGACCAATTGCAGGCGTGCGCTGGTTGCCAGGGGGTTCTCAATGACGAATCCAACATCCACGGCAGCACCAACTGGCACGGCGACCAATCCGGGCTGGGGGTTCTGCGGGTTGCCTTCGCCCATGTGTTTCACTGCAGGATCATCGGTTGCTTTCAGCTGGCTGCGGCAGAAGCTCTTTTCTCCGGTCGCCGTATCCACCATGGAAAATCCCCACCAGGCGCAGGGCAATTGTCCCTGCATCAATTTTTCGCAACTGATGGCTACTGGGATTTCAATGCATTCTCCCGCGGGGACTGCCACCATACCGGATGATGGGGTGAAATCATTGACAGCATCCAAAACCACAGGGCAGTCGGGTGTGGGGGGCGGCAGTTCGATTTTCCATTGGATTTCCCGATCCTTATCGGATTTGTTGCAGATGACCAACAGCGTCTTGGCGAACTGCTCGTTGGGACAGCAATACACCACTTCAGGCAACCAGCAGCAGATCCCTTCCTCGTTGGGTTGGTCTTTCTTGGGAACGTCGAAACAGAGCGTCCGCAGGCAGCAGGTTTCCAACTGTTCATTGTGGAAGGTGAGCGGAAGTTTGGCCTGTTGACCGGGGATGACACCGGTTACCTTGAAGCAGATGACTCTCGATTCTCCTGGAGCGAGGGGAGGAGTCAATGTTACGAACGAAGGATCGGTGGTCATGCCGGAGGAGGGATCAGGCAGAGTGTAGATGTAATAAAGGTCTCCGGTTCCCTGGTTGGTCACTTGCAAGCACACCTCGGCTATGGCGGTTCCGTCGGCCTTTAGTTCCAGGCATTCGACTGATTCAACCGCGAGTTCCACGCAGCCGCATTCGGGGATGTGGATCCGCACTTTCTTGGTGCAGCATTCTTTGAGTTGACCCTGTTCCAGTGCCAGTAGTGTGACATTGAAACAGATTTCCGTGCCCGGAACCACGCCAAGTAGTTCGATGTCGCTCAGTGTGATCGAATCTCCGTCTGCCAGGGCAGGGACCAGTGGGAATTGATTCGTTACCAGTCCGGTGATTCCGGTGTCGGGTGTTATCAATGCCCAGTGAACATCCTGGCCTGATTGATTGGTGATGTCGAAGTCGACCGTGTAGTTTCCTCCTTCTTCAGTCGGGCATTCGATTTCAATGTTTTCGACAAGCATGCAATCGCAATCATTCCAGATGGCGAGCGCTCCGATGAGGGTTTTGTCCTGATGAACGATGTCGCCGTCCAGATCGATCAAAACACTGTTGGCGGTGGCCGGTGTGTCGGCTGCATTGCCACCAGCCTGGATGCGTTGGACGCCGTAAATGTTTCCGTGGAGGATGTCCCCGGTGACCCAGACGTTCTCATCACAGTCTGCCACGACGCCTCCTGCACTGAGTTTGGTGCTGTCACCCACGCGGTATTGGTTTTCAGGATTGGCGGTCCAGGTGGTTGTGTCGCCGCTGTAGGAAAGGACGCGAGCCTGATGCACTCCATCCCATCTGTAGTAACGTTCCGCCAGCAGCATCATGCCGGCTGGTGAGAAATCGATGGAAGCGACAGGCAGGGAGTAGCTGGTGAATGCGTCGCGGGGTGGCAGGGTGATTTCAAGCAGTGCCGTTGCGGGCAGGAATTGGCCTGTGGCCGGGTCCAGACCAACGGACCAGATTTCATTGGAAAGCGTTGCCGAAGGGTTGACTTTATCTTCCCACCAGACGCCATAGTAAAGCCGGTCTTTAAATGCCTTCACGCCCCAGACGCGACGTCCCAATGAAGACAAGGTGTTTGGAGTCCCGGCATCAGGAATGGGGGGCAATGCCATGGCGGCACGTCCGTCGACCCCGTGGTTGTAGGTGATGGGTTCCACCGACAGGGTGCCTGCATGGATGCGATAAATCAGTCCGTCTTCGAAACTGCTGACATACAACCAGCTATCACCTGATCCACTTTCCCAATGGCAGAGGTTGCCCAGAGAGGCATTACCGGTTCCTGGGATCGTGACCGAGCTGATATTACCTGATGTGCCATCCAGACGATAAACAGCTCCGTGACCTCCTGGCCCTGGAGGGAAGTTTCCATACACTGTGGTTGCCGACACATAGATGTTGGGGTTTGGTTCACGGTCAATGGTGACACCAAATACCTCGCCCAGATTTGCTGCTGTCCAGACCTGAGGCGATCCTTCATTGTGAAACGCCCACCCCGGAGGCATGAGCCAATTGGTGCCGAGTGTGGCGCCATCACCTATTGGATCGCTGGTATCCATGATCCCGATGACATAATTGCTGGGGTCCGGTATGACCGCATTGTTACTAGTGCCCGAGAAACAGGTCACCACGAGTTGATTGGGTTGCAGCGGGAGACCTGCTGCTCCCTGGGTGGGTTGTGTCCATCCGAACAGTGCCAATAGGGTGCACAGATGTGTTAGTCCGAAAGTACGGACCTTGTTCAAGGCTCGATACATGTTGTCCTCCTCTTGTTGGTTGAAGTTATCCTTGTCCGTACCTGTGTTCGCTCGGGGCTAAGCCCAAGCTGGCGGGGAACGTCAATCCTGTTTCAAGATTGTAATTAATTAGAAAGCAATCTGTGTTCCATTCGCAGGGCTGATAAAAGGACGGAGGAAACGGGGATG
>JAQCFT010000514.1 GCA_027619545.1 Verrucomicrobiota bacterium
AGCTGAACGGGCAAAAAGCGCAATGGCACAAACCTCCCACACCTGGGATCTCTTGAGTAAGGATATTCCTTTCCGTAATTTCCTGATCACCCGCAGCCTCATGACCGGCTCTGCTTTGGCGGCGCCATATCTGGTGCTCATTTCCCAGCAATCCACCGGGCTTGTCATGTCACAACTGGGAAGTTTCATGATGGCGGGAGCCGTAGGTGCGGCCATCAGCGGATGGGTCTGGGGACGCATGGCGGATCAATCCAGTCGACGTGTCTTAAGCTGTGCCTCAGGATTGGCAGCCTTGGTCTGCTTTTCCATTCTGGCCACCCGGGGCATATCTCAGGGAAATCACCTGGTGCGTTGGATCTACCCCCTTCTTTTCATGGTATTACACGTGGCACATGCGGGTGTTCGGGTCGGCCGGAAAACCTATTTGCTCAACCTGGCTGAAGGCAATAAACGCACCGACTATGTCGCCATCAGCAACACTTTGGTGGGATGCTTCCTCATCCTGGCTGGTTTATTGATTTCGCTGGGAGGCAAATATCCGGCATCGTGGTTCGTACTTCTGTTCGGCCTCATGAGTCTATGCGGATCGCTTTGGACATTCTTTTTACCCAAAACAAACTGAAGACTCACCTTCGACTCTCGATTTTCCCAGGTTTGTAAGGCAAAGCCACCGATTGATATAAATCTCTAATGGTCTCCATCCTGTATTTTTTCTCCAGTCGCTTGACGATGAAATGCCCACGAGCCACTGTTTGAAAATGGTGAATAAAGATCAGATTGATGGTCATGCCGCTGGCCGCCCCCACGATGGGTACCATTTTGGCGGCAACCTGCTGCGAAACCATCACTCCAAACCGTGACGCAATGGCACTGATCAACCGGGTAAGCGCCGGGACCGACTTGCTGACCACTCTGGCCGAAGCCGCATAAGCCGCCGCTTCGGATACTGCTTTGGCCAGCGCCAACCGGACGGCCCAGTAATGTTTGTCGGGTTCTTCCTGACCTCGACGCTTACCTTCAAATGCGAATACTTCAAGGCAGGCCATGCGGGTGGCAGGATCCCGCAAGGAATGGCCTTCGCTGCGGGCAATATCTGCAATGGAACGCAGCATCAGAGTGGTCGAGAAGGGGAGTTCCCAGATCAATGTGGCCAGTCCCAATGACCCGCCCAACCCACCCGAAACCATCGATACACATTGATGAAATCCGTCCGAAGATGGTTTTCCCTGGCGGTTCAACATGGTCCAGGTGGCAACACGGGTGGCCTTGGAAAGCGCCGATCCTGATGCGGCATGAATCGCTCGGTTCCAGCCAAAGGGCAGGGCCTTGAAGGCTCCTTCAATCGGCCGTCCAACCAGTTTGGTCAGCCGGGACGCCATGCTGGGCTGCTCCAACATCAGTCGAGCCCGCCTCAAATCAGCAAGTTCCTCATCCGTCAAAACGGCAGGCATGGTTTCAAAATGGACTTCCATTGGTGTCTTATCATGCCACGCATCAGGTGATTCGTAAACTGGTGATTTGTTTTGTATGAGCAGTGATAGCTTTTCATCCGAGTCAGCCAGTGGTAGGATACCCCCGATTTATATGGAATCCGTAGAGACAACCAATCCAATCAGATTGACTCAGCTATCGCATTGCGCGGGTTGAGCGGCCAAATTAGGTCCGGAGGACCTCGCTCAGGTTCTGGGCGGTTTGCCAGCAATCACTGATCCCAATGTGCTCGTCGGGACTCGAACTGCGGATGATGCCGCAGTCTATCGTGTTTCAGACGAGCTTGCGATCATACAGACCGTCGATTTCTTCACGCCGGTGGTCGACGATCCGTACCTGTTCGGCGCCATCGCCGCGGCGAATTCACTCAGCGACGTTTATGCCATGGGAGGCAAACCCACCATGGCGCTCAACATCGTCGGTTTCCCGCGAAAGAACGACGCACTTCCTTTATCAGTGCTGGGCGACATCCTCCGTGGAGGTTCCGATAAAGCCGCCGAAGCCGGCATTTCCATCGTTGGCGGCCACAGCATCGACGACAACGAACCCAAATACGGCCTCTGCGTCACCGGTTTTGTTCACCCCAAACGTTACTGGACCAACGTCGGCGCCCAACCAGGCGACAAACTCATCCTCACCAAACCCATCGGAGTCGGCATCATCACCACAGCGCTGAGGAGTGGATTCAAAGACGCAACCATCGAAAAACAGGCCATCGACACTATGGCCACCCTCACCCGCAAAGCAGCCGAAGCCGCGCAGAGTATCGGCGTCCACGCCTGCACCGATGTGACAGGATTCGGGTTGCTGGGTCATCTTCGAGAAATGCTGGAGGGAGTCGGAGTCCAACTGAACCTGTCATGCGTCCCCATACTGGACGGCGTCCACGAACTGGCCAAAGAAGACTACATCCCCGGAGGGACCCACCGAAACCTCAAGGCAGTGTCATCATCCGTCCAATTTGATCCATTCATCCCGGAACTAGACCAACTGATCCTGGCCGATGCCCAAACCTCT
>JAQCFT010000515.1 GCA_027619545.1 Verrucomicrobiota bacterium
ACCTGTTCAAGGGAGGAGTCAAACCTGAGATGACCGGCTCTTTCAAACAACCTTCCCTTGAAGCACAGGTGGCTAATCTGGCGGATGAGATCGCTTATTACAGCCATGATCTGGACGACGGTTTGGAATCCGGTCTGATTAACGAATCCCATCTCAATCAACACGTGGAAATCTGGAGACTCTCCTGTGATCAGGTGCAAAAGCACACCTCTTCGCTCAGTAAGGAGGGGCGGCGATATTTCGTGATCCGGTGTTTGATTGATGACATGGCAAAAGATGTGGTGTTGACGACCGAGCAACGCATTGAAGCGTCCGGTGTTCGGCATGCCAACGAAGTCAGATGCCTGCCTGGAAAACTGGTGGATTACAGCTTTGAGCGCAAGCGCTGGAATGCCGAGTTGCGCGAATATCTTTACCGAAACCTTTATTACAACCCCATCGTACATGAACCCAATTTGAAGGCGGTTCGGATGTTGGTTCCTTTGTTTCATTATTACATGGAACATCCGGATCAAATGGGGGCACAATTCGGCAGGCAGGATGTGGAGCAGGGGCGTCCGCGGGCGGTCTGCAATTACCTTGCGGGCATGACCGATCGTTTTGTCATGCTTGAATGTCAGCGCCTCTTTGGTGCCGAGACCGAGCAGGGGGAAGGGGTGGGGGGATTGCCCCATCCGGTTGAGACTCTCAAATCTAAACAGGCAACGCACAGTGGCAATGAGCCATCTTAGAACGATGAACAAAAATGAAACGGGAATTCAATAAACAGTGGATTTCATGGGGCGCTTTCGTCCTGACTTTTCTGTGGGTGTTGCTGCCTGAAAGTTGGCAGGGGCCGGCGGTGATATGGCCCAGTCTGATTGCTGTTGCCCTGGCTTTCCTAACCAGGGACATATACATTTCCCTTTTTGTGGGCGCTTTTTCAGGGGCCATTCTTTTGAAGGACGGTCATGTGATCAAAGGTTTCATAGCCTTGTTTGCCGAGCATTTGATACCGGTGCTGGCAGATCCCTGGAAGGTTTGTGTGATTTTGTTTTCCTTTATGATGGGCGGTTTTGTGGAGGTGCTCAATCGCAATGGCAGCATGCAGGCATTGGCGCATCGGTTTCTTGGTCAGAATGCTTCCCGGCGTCGGGCGGGCATGGGAGCTTTCGCCATGGGTTGGGTCGTGTTTTTTGATGGTTTGGCCAATTGCATGCTCGTCGGTAAAACCATGCGTGCCGTGACGGATCGAGCGGGTATCTCAAGGGAAAAACTGGCCTTCATTGTAGATTCCACGGCTTCTCCTATTGCCTCCTTTGCACTGGTCTCGACCTGGATTGCCACGGAGATGGGATTGATTCTTGCCGGGTTCGAGAATGCCAATGTCACCTCCATGACGCCCGAGATTTCTCCCTACAAGTTGTTGATAGAAAGTCTGCCTTTTCGGTTTTATAACTATTTTGCCCTGATCATGGTTTTCCTGACCATTTGGCTGGGACGTGAATATGGTCCGATGCTTCAGGCAGAACGCCGAAAGAAAACATCCGGTCCTGTACGATCGACGCCCCGGCAAGTGCCTGTGGACAACAAAGGGATCGCTGTTGCGGTGGTTTCATTACTTGTATTGGTGCTGGGGGTTTTCGTCGGCCTTTATGTCGAAGGGGGCGGACTGCAGGAGTCCTTGAGTGTTTCCGGGTTGATTCAGGTTTTTGGGCGGGCGCGGGCGGATGTCGTGTTCATTTGTGCAACGGCTCTGGCGGTCATCGTGGCGCTTTTATTGACCCGGTTTGTGCTTCCGGACCGAAGCAAAGGATCACCCGTTCAGGCTTTTTTCGAAGGGATGCAACACATGTTCATGCCCATGTTGATTCTCATTTTCGCCTTTATGCTGAGTGATGTGATCCGGGAACTTGAAACCGCCCAATGGCTGGTGGGCATGTTGGGTAGTTGGCTTCCGGCGGCCACCTTGCCGGTGCTGGTTTTTCTGCTTGCAGCCTTGATGTCGTTCAGCACCGGAACCTCCTGGGGCACGATGGGAGTGTTGATGCCTTTGGCGATTCCGATTGCTTTGAGTTTGACCGGCTGGGAACCTGGTCAATCGGTGAATCAAGTCGTGATAGCAACGATTGGATCCGTCCTGGCGGGATCGGTCTTCGGGGATCACTGTTCACCTATCAGTGACACCACGATTGTGTCTTCTTTCTCCAGTGGGTGTGATCCCATGGACCATGTGCGCACACAGATGCCTTATGCTTTGGTGGCGGGTGGAATGGCTGTTGTGTTGGGCTATTTGCCCGCGGGGTTTGGCGTGAGTGCATGGATTTTGTTGCCTCTTGGAGTGATGGGTTGCTGGGCTTGGTTACGGTATCAGGGCGAACCGGTCACCCCTGAAACCACAAGAGATTCATGAAAGGTTTCTGAGTCGTCTTTTCAGGCGAGCCTGGTGTATCGATAGACCCAAACAAACATGGACATTGTTTTTACAGAGCTGACATTGAATTACCTGACGGTGACCCTGCTGGCT
>JAQCFT010000086.1 GCA_027619545.1 Verrucomicrobiota bacterium
ACCTGAATGATCCACCTTGTTCCCATGAGTTGCTTTTCGGAAACGACAGGGCTCTCGTAATCAGAGACCTTATCGAAGCTTTGATACCCTTTCCAAGCAAACCACCCACCCACCAAAACGCCAACCAGGAACATGCCCCCCAGACGGCTTATGTATGGCTTACGTTGCATCAGGCATGATGATCATGCTTTGCTCAAAATTGGAACTCAAAACACCAGTTCCACCCAGCGCTTTCCGGCTTTCAATTCCGCCTTGCGCCGTTCCCATGTTTCTTTGGATCCCGCCACTTTGGCGAAAACTTCGTCGAGTTCGGCGCAGATGGATTCCAATCCCGCCACATAAACCTGGGTATTGGCCTCCAGCAGCATGGTCCAGATTTCCTCCCCGCGTGAAATCAAAGCACTGTGCCAATCAATCGCATCGGACCAATGCGGACGCTGACTCAGGGCGGTGATGGCTTCGAAGGTTTCGTTGTCGTAGTAAAGTGCAAAATCATTGCGCACATCATTCATATACAACAGATCCAATCCCGTTCTTCCCCCATGGAACAAACGAATGTGGCCTTTGTATTCGGGAACATGCTTGTAGAGATGCTTAATGAATCCGCGAAACGGTGCGATTCCCGTACCTGCGCCGATGAGGATGAGTGTGGCATCCAGGTTTTCCGGCACTTCAAAAGCCAGACCATATGGACCGGTAATGATCAAGTCATCACCCGGTTTCAGATCACAAAGATAATTGGACGCAACTCCCCTGTATCGTTCCCCGTTATAGTCGTCAATATAATCGCAACGGCGGACACACAAGGGCAGGCGCACCTTTCCATCCGGTTGTTTTTCAGGCAATCCGGCGACACTGTACAAGCGAAAATGATGTTCCAGCCCGAAGGAGCTGCCCCCTGGAGCCAACACGCCGAGGTTTTGACCCACTTGAATGGAAAACTCGCCCCCTCCCACATCCATTACGATTTCGCGGACCTCCTCCGATGAGTCGTCCGGGGTGATACGTTCCGTTGAGATCACCGTGGCGGTGAACTGTTTTGAAGTGTCATAATCCTGCAAACGCATAGTCTTTCCTTCTATTGAACTTGATTCTGATTCGCCCCATTGCAAGGAGTCGTACAATGACAACCGTGGCAGCGCATGCGGCCGGCCAGCACGTCCTCATCGGCGTTGGTGACCGCGAACACCCTTCGCCAGGCCAGTTGCACGATCAACCAGGCACAAAAAATGATCGTGATACCCAGGAACGCCTTGATTCCGCTTGTTAGCAAAGTGGACCACATAACTAATTTCCCAATCCGGCAAATCCCATAAAACAAATCGACAACAACCCGGCCAGAATCATGGCCAAAGCGGCACCCTTGACCATTTCAGGTGGACGGGCCAATTCCAGTTTTTCGCGCAGACCGGCCATCAGGATCAAAGCCAAGGTGAATCCCGCCCCGGCTCCAACCGCAAACACGAGCGATTGTAAAAATCCGTATCCCTTGTTGGTTTGAAACAAGGCGACGCCCAAAATGGCGCAGTTGGTGGTGATGAGCGGTAAAAAGATCCCCAGTGCACGAAACAAGGCCGGGCTCATTTTCTTGATGAACATTTCCACCAATTGCACGGTGGAAGCGATCACCGCGATGAATGAAATCAATTTCAAATACGGTGCGTCCATGGCGGTGAGCAGCGCGTTGATACCGAATGCGCACATTGAGCTGACCACCATGACAAAAGTCACCGCACCTCCCATGCGACTGGCGGTTCCAAGCTTGGCGGACACGCCCAGAAACGGGCAAATCCCCAGGAAATAGGCGAGGACAAAATTATTGACGAGGCAGGAGTTCAAGAATATCTGCCACAAGGGATCTTCATTCATGCCAAAGTCTCCTTAACGTTGGAAGTTTCAGAACGCGCCTTTGCCTGGGCGCGCCAATTAAAGAACAAAAGCCAGCCGGCCAGGGTGAAGAAACCTCCGGGAGGCAGAACCATCACCACCCAGGGCTGAAACGAACTGCCAAACAACGACACACCAAACAGGCTGCCGCTGCCAAGTATCTCACGCACTCCCCCCAGGCAGAGCAGTCCCAGGGTGAAACCTGTGCCCATCCCCAACCCGTCCAGAAAGGAACGTCCCAGACCGTTCTTGGAAGCAAACGCCTCCGCTCGGCCAAGGATCAGGCAATTTACGACGATCAGGGAAATAAAAGCCCCGAGCGCTTTGTGCAGATCCAGACTGATCGCCTGGATCAGGTAATCAACCACCGTCACGAACGTTGCGATGATCATGATGAAGGAAACAATGCGCACCTGTTTGGGCACGATCTGTCGAACGGATGAAACGACCAGATTGGACATGACCAGCACAAAAGCGGTGGCCAATCCCATCGCCAGTGCATTGACTGCGGTATTCGTCACCGCCAAGACGGGGCACATACCGAGCACTTGAACGAACACCGGATTCTGTTTCCAAATTCCTTTTAAGAATTCATCAGTGCCGGTCGGATGTTTCTGGTCGATGTTAGTCATGGTTCATGGAGAACGTTTACCTTTCAGAAAGGCGTCCTTTTGAGCGTTCACTTTTGGCAGCCAAGAGGTGGAACTCTCCCGCAGCAGGGTCGCAGTGGCACGTGAGGTAATGGTCGCTCCCGAAATGCCGTCTATCTGCCAATCATCTGTTTTTTCGCCGGGTTTCACAAATTCAATAGGATTTGCCACCGACGATCCATCGGAAGTCAAACGGACATCCAAGGTCCCGAAATTCTTGAGAAACACAGGATCCGATTCAATGCGATCCCCCAGACCGGGAGTTTCCCGACTTTCCAGGACGCGAATACCAAGGATCGTTTCAGACTCGAAGGAATACCCATAAAGCAGGCGCACCACATCCTGATACCCCATCCCCTGCGCCTCGATGGCCAATCCAACCAATTGGTCACTCTCATCATAACCGGCGAACAAGAGTCCTCCGTTTTCCTGAGCCGACGGCACCGTGACAAATTGTTCCTGTTCATTCAGCATGAAAGCCTGCGTGGTGACGGCCCCGGGTAGGACGTCCTTAATGGCCTGTTCACGCATTTCGATGCGGTTCCGCTGGATGATGGGTTTGGTTCCCTCGTAAACGCCCACGATGATGAAACCGCACAGAAAGCCCAGTCCAACAACCGCCCGGTACATCGGCCAGATCTTCGCCTTGTCGGCAGCATGAGCCATTTGAGTAGTATCCGTCGCGTCACTCATCACTCTAACCTCCCTTTCTGCGAGCCGTATACTTTGGGCTGAATCCAATTGTCGATGTGAGGCGACGCGGCATTACCCAGAAGAATGGCATACATCACACCCTCCGGCATGCCTCCCCACACTCGAATCACCACCACCAACAGGCCAATCAACACCCCATATATCACACTCCCCAAATGGGTCATCGGAGAAGCGACCATGTCGGTGGCCATGAACACCGCGCCCAACATCAAGCCTCCGGACATCATCATAAAAACAGGACCGGCATAACGGCCTGGATCAGCCAAATGAAGCATACCACTGATCACCGCTACAGTGAGCAAAACCGCAACAGGAATCCGCCAGTTCATCATGCCGCGGATGGCGAGATAAATCCCGCCCAATACAATCAACAACGCGCACGTTTCCCCGGCACTGCCCCCTACGGTTCCGAGGAACAAATCGCGCGAAGATGTCAGAACTCCCTCAAACTTCCACGCGGACAAAGGCGTGGCGGCGGAGACAGCATCGTAGGCGGGTTGAGTGAAAGGCAGGGCCAAAGTGGAAGAAGGAAGCGACACGAATCGATTGGCAGGCATATCCGGCCAGGCCGTCATGGCCACCGGAAAGGCAGCCTGCAGAATGGCGCGCCCCACCAAAGCGGGGTTGAAAGGATTATAACCCAGCCCACCAAAAAGGAATTTACCCAATCCCATTGCGGCAAACGCCCCGACCACCACCATCCACAAGGCAAGACCGGGAGGCAAGGTCAGTCCGTACAACAAACCCGTGATCACAGCGGATCCATCCCCCACGCTGGTTGCCTGTCCGGAGAGTCGACAAAACATATGCTCGAAGGCGACACACGCGGCGACAGCGGTTCCGATGGTCAACAAGGCCGCCAGGCCGAACTGGTAAACGGCAAATGCGGCAACAGGCAACAAGGCCAACACGACATTGAACATGATGGTATCCACGCTGTGCCCGCTGGCAATATGCGGAGAACTACGAATTTCCAACACTTTCGTCCACTTCATCATGCCGGTGCCTTTGCTTTGCGGACCGCCATTTTGGCAACCCTGAATTTTTGGACCAAAGGAATATGGGAAGGGCACACAAAAGTACAACATCCACACTCAAAACAATCCATCAAATGAAAATCTTCGACCATGCGTTGATGCTTTCCAGCAGAAGCCAGCAGCCCCAATTGTGATGGATTCAGGAAGATCGGGCAGACATCCACACAGTAAGCACATCGGATACATGGATACTCCTTGCGCGTTTTCAATCGGCCGCTTTCGTGTTCCGTAAAAGCGATGATGCCGGTGGTTCCTTTGGTCACTCGAATATCAAGACTCGAAACCGCCTGCCCCATCATCGGACCGCCCAGGAAAACGCGTGTAATATCCTCTTCCACACCGACGGTCTCCAACACAAACCGCAACGGAGTGCCGATTTGAATGCGGTAATTCCCCTTCTTCTTCACACCTGGACCCCCAACGGTGATGACACGTTCCTGAATACCGTTACCATTGGGGAGCAACCGGCCTATCTCGGCAGTCGTGCCCACATTGACCACCACGGCATGAACATCCAGTGGCAGCTTGCCCGAGGGAATCTGCCGTCCCGTCAAAGCCGTGATCAACATTTTTTCGGCGCCCTGCGGGTATTTGACGGGAAGCACCACGACTTCGGCAGGCAGATCCTTTGGTTTGCCACTTCGGAGGGCCTCTGCGGCATCCGGTTTATTGGATTCGACGGCGATGATCACGCGCTCTGCTCCCGTGGCACGCATCAGGTAGGGGATTCCAGCGTATATATCCGCAGTGTGCTCCAACATCACGCGATGATCCGTCGTCAACATGGGTTCACATTCGGCTCCGTTGATGATCAACGTGTCCACGTGTTTACCGTCGGGGATTTTCAATTTTGCGTGAGTCGGAAACCCCGCACCACCGAGCCCGACGACGCCGGCTTGTTGAATCGCATCGACGATTTCCTCCGGCGTTGCAGTGGCAGCATCACAAGGTTTGCCCTCCGCAATCTCCTGGGTGGAAGCGGCAAAAGGTTCGATAAAGATTCCTTTGACCATGCGTCCTGTGATACTGGGCACCAGACTGATGCTTCGAACCGTGCCCGATGCGGGCGCATGCATGGCCACCGAAAGAAACCCATCGGGTTTTGCGATACATTGTCCACGCATAACTTCCTGACCTTCCCTTACAATCGGAACGGCGGGCTTGCCTATGTGCTGCGACAAAGGAACAGCCAAGGTGCCGGCAAAGGGAAACTGGCGTATGGCCAATCCACACGTTTCCTCCTTCAAGCCCGGCGGATGTATGCCATGGGCGAATGTTTTACTTCCGAAGAAGACCATATCGCATTCCGTCAGTTAAATTTCCTTGCCCGGGCAATCAGTTTTTCGACGCCCTTTTCGTTGTGATCTTTTGGCAATCCAGGATGGATCACCTGCGCCGTGCATCGTTCAGCCGCTTTCACGAGATCCTTGTAGGGACCTCCGAGAGGATCCTTGATGGTCGCTTTTTTCGATTCGTTATAAACAAAGATATTCGGATTGATGTTGATGCATTCGTCACAAGAGGTGCACTGCGGACTGTCGATCCACGGTGCCTGGTAGTTGCCGTTGACTCCCGATGTCTCTTCTGTGGCGGCAACTTCCCCCTGAGTCAGGACCGCAGCGGCATGGACGGCATCTCCCCCCATCAACTGCATCAATCCGGCAGCCAATCTCCGGGTAAGCTCTCCCCTCACCCGATCGGCGATTTCGGATTCGGATGGCTGTTCGTCGGCCACCCGCGCTATGGAACGCAGCATGATCCAGAAATCGCGCCGTTCTTCGCAGGCGTGCACGATCGGCGCAGCAACCAACAGGCGTGTCAGTTGATTTTTCCGATCCACTGTCCACACATAAGGAAAACAACCTTCGCGCTCGTCCTCCGGCAATTCGATAAACTCGGCAAGCGGCACCATGTTTTCGTTCCAGGTATCCGGAGGAGCGATTCGGAAATGTTTACGAAACCGAATCTCGGTCAAGGCAAAATCACCAAAGGTCAGAGGCAATACCATCGATTTGTCACGCAAACCCTCTTTGTAATTCAGGGTATAGGTCGGCCAAAGTTGGTCGGCAGCCGGATTGCCATCGAGGTCGAAACACTCCTCAGGACGAGTACCCAGATCGGGGTTGTATTTGAACAGCGGGTAAGCGCGTGATTCCACGGCCAGTTTGGCCTGGTCATGACTCTTGTCATCGCCAATACCATGTTCCGGCTGGCAGGAGGTATAAATATTGAACAAGGCCGGACGTCGCGCCTTCAATCCTTGAATAAACCCTTCTATCATGTGATTCGCATTGGAAATGGCGCTTTGAAGGACATACGTCGTGCGGTGGGCCATCCCGATCAAACCCATTTCCTTGCGGATCTCCTCCTTGCCCTTGATGGCCTTGCCGTACTGAGCCATGTCGGAAACCTGACCAAAGAAGCCGGAAGTGCACGCCTGTCCTCCGGTATTGGAATAAACCTGAGTATCCAGCACCAGCACCTTGATCGGTTTACCCGACATCAGCGCGCGGGAAAGATTTTGGAAACCGATGTCATACATCGCACCATCCCCACCGATGGCCACCACCGGCGGACACAATTCCCATTCCTCATCAGTGAACTGATGCCAGTTGAAATAAGTCAGAAACTCTTCATGTTCGACCGGATTGTATTTGCCGGACAATTCCAGTTCCGCCATCCGGATCGCCTTGAAACCCTCGGCCATCTTTGCCATGTGACCTTCAAAAATCCCCATGGCCAACGAGGCGGGATCCTGGAACAAATGATTTGCCCAAGGAACGGGATACGGATTGAGCGGATAGGTGCTTCCCCAAACGGAAGAACAACCGGTCGCATTGAGAATCCCCATCTTGGCACGGCCGTTCCCGGTAATGCCCGCAGTATAACGCCACTTGAGCATCTTCAAAGACGTCACCAATCCGGTCACGCGACGCAGCCAATCCTGATCGATAGGTTCACCACCACTCATCTCTTCCACCTTGGTGGCGATGCTTGCCAGGGTGACATCCCCCGTTCCCACTTTACTGAGCGCTTCGGTGAAGGATTCCGTATTGCCAACATTGATGCCTTTGGTGATTTCGAGCTGGATATGCCTTTTCAGTTTTTCGATCAATTCCGTCAGATAGGCGACGTGACGCTCCACCCGTGGCTGCATCAGCGCTTCCACGGTGGCGGCGAAAAGGTGGATGACGGATTTCTCACCGCATCCGAGACACGCGCCATCACCGCTGCCGAAAGCGAGGTAATTGTCCTTATTCAGCAAAATGGTTTCCAACGCTCCGATGCCTTCCTCCAGATCGTCCACTCGGATGAAACGTTTCGGGGTATTGGGGAGATCCATCCAGAAATCCCAATTCCTGCGCAATGTCTCCACGGATTGTTTGGTTTGCATCACAGGCCGTAATGCATCGTCGTTGCACACAGCCACACATTCCATACATCCTTTGCAGGTGTATGGATTGACCGTGATACTGAGCAGTCCGCCTGAACCGGGTGTTTTGCTCTCATGATTGGTGTAGTAAGGTCGTGTCAGCGCAAATTGGAATCCGTTAAGTTCCTCTTTGAACAGACCAAATTCCTGTTCCAACCCAGAACGTTCATCGTCGGAAAGTTCCTTGTTGGCCAGGGTTTTTGCAATGGCTTCGTCCAACATACCGGCCACGTTGTCCGTTTCCATGGCTTCGGAGAAGATGCCCCGCAAGTGCTGTTCCATTTCGCGCACCGCTTTGGAAAGGCGCGGAGCTTCCTTGCCATGCTTGCGCAGCCGGGAAATCACGGTGTCAAACATCGGCGTCACTTCGCTGACCAACCCGGGAATGGCTGTATCCGGACACACGGTATAACAGGAACCGCAAGCCGTGCAGTTATCAGAAATCCATTCCGGATACTGGAAACGAATGCCGGTCATATCTCGAAACACCGTGGACATGGCGGGCATCACGGCCAATCCTGAGAATGGATCGGTGATACGGTCTGATCCCATGCCCCGGGCGTAGAAACTGCCCACCTGTTCCCAGAAGCGGTGTATATCGGTCAATGCATCTTCACTTTGAGGCATCCGTTTGAGCATGACCGGCAAGGCGGGTTCGGCGGGCACGGAGGCCTTCTGGATGGCCGAATCCGTCATGGAACCGTAGGCCACTTCCTTCACTTCATCCCACCCACGTTTGACGACACGCATGTTTTCCTCAACGATGCGGGCACCTTTGGCTCCGAACTTTTTCTGGATTTGTTTATAGATGGCGTCCAGCAAAGTTTCCTCGGAAAGACCTGCCTGTTTGGCCACGGGCGATGCTGCAAAGAAGGCTCCCTGGAAGGCGATGCCCTGCATGCGCAGTTGCAGATCAGGATCACTGGCTTCGGTCCGGGCAATTTTAAAAGCATCCAGATAAAACAAGTGGATCTTTTTATCGACGATCACCCTGCGGTAATAAGATGGAATATTGGCCCAAAGTTCTTCGGGGGTTTCCTGATCACCTTGAATAATCAACACACCGCCTTCCTTCAACCCAGCCAGAGCATTGGTATGTTGAAAAACATTTGGATCCGGGGAAAGGACCACATCCACGTAAAAGTATTCGCAATTCACCCGGATCGGTTCAGGGGCCGCCGACAGGTAGTAGGTCGTGGGCTGCCCCTTTTTCTCGGAACCATATTTGGGATTGGCCTTGATATGATAATCCAGCAATTCATATAGCGTCATGGCCAGATTCTTACCCGTGGTGATTGCCCCCCATCCACCGACCGAATGAAACCGCACCGTGATGCTACCCTCGGGCATCAAGTTCGGGTTCTCCGAACCGCGCACTGCCAGGTTGGCGATGTGCGGGTATGCTTCCAACAGGTTTTCCTGATTCAGTTTCTGTTTTGGGCTGACTGGTTTTTCATGGATGAAATCAATCGACAGGTAAAAAAACTTCTTCCGTGCTCCATCCGGAAGCATATTTTCAATGGCCCCGACAATGCCTTCCGGTTGCAGATCCCGACTCCCCATCCCAAAGGACCCGGAAAACAATGCCGGAGCGTCCTCACTGGATGCATAACTCTCCAGTTCCGGAAAAGGCGGATGCTGCGCATCCCGGGCATTTTCCAGACAACGGTTCAATGTGGCCCGGGTTTCACGCATGACCGGCAGATCGATGGCCAGGGGCTGATCCAGTCGTTCCAGAACTACCACGCCTTTCTTGCCTTTCAACACCCGGCTCAGTAAATCGGCCGGAAATGGGCGAAACATCACCAGATCCACGACACCCACCCTGATCCCACGCGTCTCCCTCAGGTAATCGGCCACCACCTCTGCCGAAGGAACCACACTGCCCTGCCCGAGGATCAGGTATTCGGCATCTTCAGCCTTGTATGTTTTCACACGATCATACCGACGGCCAGTCAAGGCATAAAACTCTTCAAAGGCCTGGTCTGTCAGTTCCCGTATATGATCAAAGAAGTAAGGACGCTGGGCGGCCACACTCTGCATGTAGGCATCCTGATTCTGCACCAGCCCGGCCATCATGGGGTTGTCCACGGTCCACATCTCCGGGATGCGTCGCCTTGCCGGACCATAAATCATCCGCTGAGCGGGGGTTGGCGTATCAATGATGTCATCCGGCTTCCCGAGGTATTCCCGAATCAGTTCACGTTCGGGGATCATCAGAGATTCAATCAAATGGGTCGTCAGAAAGCCATCCTGAGCGATCGCGCCCGGGGTCAGGGACAACTCGGCGATGCGATGAGAAATGATGTTCAAATCAGCGACCGATTGAGCATCTTTGGCAAACAACTGAAAGAAGCCCGTGTCGTCTATACAATGATAATCATCATGTCCGGCATGCACGTTGAGGTTGGCCTTGGTCATGGCCCTGGCTCCGATGTTCAACACATAGGGCAGGCGTTTACCGACGGCGGCGTAAAGGGATTCGTGCATGTAGGCGATTCCCTGACCGGAAGAGAAATTGATCGCCCGAAGTCCGGTCATGGACAGACCTGCGGTCACTGCCGCGGCAGCATGTTCGCCTTCCGGTTCGATAAAAATCAACGGACGACCCGAAATATTAAGATGCCCCGTTGCTGCAGCCTCCGCCCAGTATTCGCCCATTTGTGTCGAGGGCGTGATCGGGTATGCGCCCGCCGCGTCGCTGGATTCTCTTTCGCACATGATGACGGCCGTATTGCCGTCGACTGCCACTTTTCTTCCCGGGTATTTGAACACTTGCTCTTTGGTTTTCATGGGCATCTATCCATTCAATTGAGTCCTGTTAAAATGATGAGTGCGTTGAGTCTTGTCTGGGTCAGGTTGGAGCGTCTCGAAGCGACCCCTTTCGAATAATTTTTCCGGCAGACTGTCCCCGCTGAGGGCCTTGTATCGGATCCAGCCAGACAATCGCGCCTGTCGGGCAACGCTGTGTGGGACCATCGGTAAGCGGGCCCTTCGAGTAGTCAACAACAGGCAGATTTCCCTTCATTTCAATACATCCCGGCGCATCCATGGCGCAACGTCCACAGGCCGTACAACCCACTTGGCAATCTTCCAGAATGCCGTCACCTTCTTCCTGAGAACGACATGCCACCCAGAGCCGGTTGGTTTGGATTTGAAGGGAAAAAAGATCTTTCGGGCAGGCGACAACACAGTCGCCACAGGCAGTGCACCGATCTTCATCAACGACCGGAAGGTGGTGAGCGTTCATATGAATGGCGTCAAAATCGCAAGCCACCTCGCAATCCCCAATCCCCAGACATCCCCAAAAGCAACCTTTCCCACCGCCAGCAACCAGAGCAGCCGCTGAACAGGAAGAAAGCCCGACATAATGCGCGTGATTGCGTGCCACATTACTGCCTCCCGCACACGCAAGCCTTGCCACCATTTTAGCTTCGGCTCCTACATCAACTCCCAGATAATCCGCGATCCGCTCATGATCCGATT
Source organism: Verrucomicrobiota bacterium (assembly GCA_027619545.1). Classification (GTDB taxonomy): domain Bacteria; phylum Verrucomicrobiota; class Verrucomicrobiia; order Limisphaerales; family AAA164-E04; genus AAA164-E04. Next base: position 11,208 of record JAQCFT010000086.1, read on the forward strand.
CGGAGCCCACTGAACATTTACCAGGAAGAACCTTTCCACCAACGAGAGCTTCAGCAAAAGGCCGGCAGCCGGGAAAACCGCACCCTCCGCAATTGGTACCCGGCAGCATCTCCTCAACCGCATCAATACGAGGATCATCTTCCACATACAGCCAATGCGTTGCTGTTACCAGCATGGTGGCGAGAATCAAAGTAATCCCACCCAGCATGGCAACGTTGGTCAAGATGTTCGTCCAGTTCATTTAGAAAACAATGGCTCCTGTTCCTGGGGTTGAATTTGATTTGTTATACTCATTCATATCATTCATTCATTGAATCCTGCTGCCCGAGACTTGCCAAAGATCGGCATTTTTTTGGTTTTCACTCCGCAGGATTTGGAAAGTCTGTTGGGTTCATAAAACACACAACAACGAAACGAGCCCGGTCCTGATCGAACCGCTGGAACCACTGCAGACGTACACGGCACCAAGAAAAGCCAGCCCATACCAAGTTCCCATCGATGACGGATACCAGGCAGGGCGATCTGGCCAAAATCCAGCTTTATAAGAACAAGATCAGACCAGATACCCCTCGGCCACCATGTTAGCCTAGCTAATAGCAGACATATCGACGTCCGCTTCAAAAGCTGAAGCTGGAATCAGAATCGAACAAACAGTCTGCGGGAGGACAAAGGATATGAGCATGACAACTTCTTCAAAAGACGCAGGCCATAACAACGAAGGCCCCCAGAACCCATCCGAATCCAATCAGGTTTCACTGACGGATTTTGTGCAAGCTTTGGCAGACGGCAATATTGCCGAAGCCGCCCGCTTGCTCCGGGCAACCCACCCCGAACGAGCCAGACAGCTTTGGCCGATGAGAATTGGCCACCTCATCGGATTTGTCGATAAATGGCAGACATCGCATTCGGAAACATTGCCAGATGTCAAACCTTGGCGTCCCCAACGTGTTGCCATTGTAGGAGCTGGCACAGCGGGACTGGTATGCGCCGGCAACCTGGCACGTCAGGGCTACCCGGTCACCATTTACGAAGGAGTGGAATCTCCCGGCGGAGTGCTTCGCTTCAACGGAGCCAAATCGATGCTGTCCGAGAAAGTTCTCGATTGGGAAACCAGCGTGCTCAAACGACTGGGAGTGGAAATCCATTGCAATGCCATCGTTGGTGAAACTTTGAAGCTGGAAGACCTCGTCCACAACATGAATTTCTCAGCCGTCTTTATTGCGGTTGGATCAGGTCTGGCTCACAGTCTGGAGGGCGGGCGTGAAGCGGCCCCCTTGGCACTGGATGAGGTCCCGGACCATCCGAACCGTAAAGGAGCGTTGATTGTTGAAGAAGGCAAATGCCTTGGGGATGAAAACCCCGTGGACGCATTGGAACATGCGCGTGCCGGAACCGCCTCGGTGGTCCAATCCGCCAGCGCAGGAAAAAATGCCGCTGCCACCATCCACAAAACACTCAGTGAGGAAGAACTGCTTCAAGCCAAACTGGATGAAGAATGGGATGCTTTCCTGGCTTGGTGCAATCAGGAAGAGCATATGGCTCATGAATGAGTCCAGGAAATTCCTCATCAGGGAAATTTCGTTGGAATAAGTTCGATCTCTGATCAATTCCTCAGACGGATGGGGCCGGGATGGTTGATTTCCGTCGCTTTTCTGGCGGCACCGGGCATTTCAGCATGCGGATTGCGGTTGCCGCCGTTTGGAACTTTCCCGGCCGGAATGATCTTGTCTCCTTCAATTGCCGGAGGAGCATGTCGATGTGGCGTGGGGTTGTCGGGTATCGTGTCCCCTGTTTGTTCAGTCCAGGTAACAAGCAATTCTCGGGCTTGATTCAGCTGTGCCTTGTAGCTGGGATGAGTCGCGAGATTGGTAAACTGATTGGGATCCTGGTTCAGGTTGAACAGTTCTTCGGCAGGACAAGGATTGGCGAAAACCTGCTGTTGTCGGGGCGTGGTCTTACCGGCTGCATGGGCTTCCCATAAGGCTCGTCCGGCGGGATAATGCGTGTCGGATTCATAACACAGGTTGGGTTGATCGGGATAATTGTTTTTGATGTAAACAAAATCACCAAACCGCACCATCCGTTCGTGGTTCTTGTAAACATGCCAGTTGTGTTCTGAGAACACCATCTGTCGCACTTCTGTCTTCGGGTCTTTCAGAATCGGCACAAAACTACGTCCCTGGATACCGGCCTGTGGATCAATTCCAGCCAGCTCCAGACATGTCGCACTGAGATCAATCACACTGATGAGGCTCTTGCTCACAGCAGGTGCCTGAATCATGCGGGGAAAGTGAACCACCCATGGGGTTTTGATTCCGGTGTCATAGAGACGTGATTTGCATCGCGGAAAAGGTCGTCCGTTATCCGCTGAAACAACGATGAGGGTGTTTTCAAGAACACCCTGCCTCTTCAACTCTGCCACGACTTGTCCGATGAAATGGTCATATCGACTCACTTCGTGGTAATATCCGGTCAAATCCTCACGCGTCACCGCATCATCGAACAGGTAAGGAGGTACCACGATGTCATCCAGACCGTAAACAGGCGCGTCATCGCTCCTGGCCCAGTCCCGGTGAGCATCACTTGCCGCAAACCAGAAGAAAAAGGGACGATCCTTCGGGCGATCCTGAACGTGCTTCACCCAATCAGCTTCCTGACCGGGGCCGCCTCCGTTGGTGATGCGATCAAATGAGCGATCTTTGTTGCCAAACATGTGGTTTTTACCGGAAAGCACGGTATAATAGCCGACTTCCCTCAATAACTCCGGAAACCGTACCTGCTCCTCCGGTAATCGCACATGAAGTTCCGGTGCGCCGGTGTTGTGGGGATATCGACCGGTAATGATGCTGCAACGACTGGGACTGCAACTACTGGTGGTCAAATACGCATTATCAAAACGCATCCCACCAGCGGCCAAGGCATCCGTGTGAGGCGTTTTGATGGTCGGATGCCCGTAACAGCCAAAATCCTCCTGTGATACATCGTCGGCTATGAAGAAAACGATGTTGGGCAGTCGCGAGGTTTTGTCGGGTGCCGGAGAGGCTTCAACTTGAATCCATGAACTGACTCCGAGCAGAAAAACACATGTCAAAAAAAAGAAAAAGCGCTTCATGAGATTTACGGGCTATACCATTACTTGTATGAGAAAAAGTTTCCAACCATTGATGAACCTCCCTTGCAGTCAATGATTCAGCGAAGTTTCGCCTTTCAATTGGGCAACAAACCAATCAGCCATCACAACCACCTCTTCACGAATACTTGGCCAGGGATGTCCCCCACCCTCCTTGATGATGAGCTGAGCGCTGACATTGTGTTGCTGCAGTGCTTTGACCAGTGCCTGGGACTGTTGCAAGGGAACCACCGGATCCGCATCACCATGAATCACCAAAAACGGAGGTGCTTGTTGATGAACGAGCCGGGCTGGTGAAATCGAAATTGATTGCTCACGCACTTGTTGATCAGTGGGTTTCTCACGGAATTCTCTGAACACCAGGCTTCCCAGAATCTGATGAAGTCGACCTTCCTTTCTCGGATCAAGCGCCACCCCCCCGTAATCCAGAAAGTCGGTCGGGGGAAAAAACACGCCCACCGCAGAAACAGATGCATCCTTGCCGGGGTCCTGACGCATCTGGGTCACCGCAGTCAGACTTGCCAAGTGCCCGCCAGCGGAAGCCCCTATCAATCCAAGCTTTGATGGGTTAAAATTCAGGTCATCCGCCTGATGCTTCACCCAGCGAATACCCGTTTCGACATGGGCTTTCATGTCATGCGCGGAAAAGTGAGTGATCGACCCGGGACGGAGCGCAAACACATAAAAACCTCTTTTGCAAAGTTCCTCAAAAAGTCCGGAGCGATCCAGATCCCGAATCTTTCCACGATCAGAATGCCAAGCGCCGCTTGCCACAACAACGATGGCATGACCATTTGATTTTTGATTCGGAGAAAAAATATCGGCCACCAACGCCACACCGTGAGCCTGATGATAAATCACATCAAGCTGTTGCCGATAGGAAGCATTTGATTCCC
>JAQCFT010000087.1 GCA_027619545.1 Verrucomicrobiota bacterium
CACTTCCAGCGCGCTCGCGGCCCCGCGGCAGCGGGGCCCTACCGGAGGAGAGCCAGCTTGAATCAAACTCCCTATGTAGATTTCTCTACCGCCTTTTCCGCGTCCAGGAATTACGAGGTCTTGGGCGGTTGCGTCCGAGTTGAGAACTTTTGGCAGCTTTGTGATTTCGATTCCCATCTACGGATTTGGAGTGTCGGATGGGTTCCGCAGCGAGAGCGCAGTGATAGGCATGTTCATGGTCCGCAGGGATGGGCTTTTTGAGAAATCGTTCGATTCCCATCAGTTGCCCACGTTCCTCGGCTGAACAAAACGAAACCGCGTGCCCGGATTCCCCTGCCCTTGCAGTACGCCCGATACGGTGCACATAAGTTTCAGGTTCTTTGGGCAGTTGGTAATTGACCACGTGTGTGATTCCGTCCACATCAATACCGCGGGCAGCAACGTCGGTTGCCACCAGAACACGCACTTTGCCATTTCGAAAATGATCCAAAGCCTTCACCCGCGCGGCTTGGCTTTTGTTGCCATGGATGGCCGAGGAAATGATGCCCGATTTGTTCAATTTTTCAGCAAGCTTATTGGCCACGTGTTTCATCTGGGTAAACACGATCACCTTCTTGGTGCTGTGGTCGTCAAAGAGGGAAAGCAACAAGGAATGCTTTTTCTTGTCGTTCACGAACATGACTTTTTGCGCGATGCGATCCACGGTCGGTTCTTCGGGTGCAATAGCTACCTGAGCGGGATTCCTGAGCAGTTCCGCAGCCAGCGCGCGAATATCTTTGGGAAGAGTGGCAGAAAAAAACAGGGACTGCTTGTCTGCGGGTAATTGCTGCAAGATACGACGAATATCGTGAATGAACCCCATGTCCAACATGCGATCCGCTTCGTCCAGAACAAAGGTTTCAACCGCTTCCAGACTGATCATCCGTTGCTGAATGAGATCGATCAATCGCCCCGGTGTTGCCACCAGGAAATCAACGCCGTTGCGCATGGCCTTTTCCTGCGGATGCTGACTTACGCCGCCATAAACGAGGGCTTCCCGCACCTTGAGGAATGATCCCAGTGATTGAATGTTTTGCTGTATTTGCAAGGCCAGTTCACGTGTGGGAGCTAGGATCAATACGCGAGCCGACTTTTGGGTGTAAGGTTTTGGGTGATTGGCAATGTGTTGCAACAGAGGCAAAATAAAAGCCGCCGTTTTGCCGGTGCCGGTTTGTGCGCTGCCCAAAAGATCCTTGCGCTGCAGCAAATGCGGCAGGCATTCCCGCTGAATGGGGGTCGGGGCCTGGTAATTGATGGCAGCCAGGGCATGTTGCAGTTCCGGGATCAGTCCACCAAAGGGACAATCGGGTTGCCAGGTCGGCATGGTTTCCGGAAGTTGTTTGGGTGCAGTGAAAACTGCAGTGTTACCGTTTTGCCGATCCGATGCGGATGCGGCACGATGCTTGGGTCGACGATCAAAGGATCGACGACGACGAGTCTCATTTCTCATGTATTTCTTTTGGGTCCGGTGCTAAAACATCTTCTCCACCACCGGACTTGAGGAAAAAAAGCCTGCGAACTTCGCAGATAAAATAACCGAGCTCGCTGGTGCGAATCTTCGGAAAAGCAGGAATCGATGAAGACTCATGGAACGAGCCTTTCGCTGCGTGAATGGCGCAACATACGGCGTAAACAAGAAAGGTCAAGCGAAATAAAAAAGTTTCGTGATTATCATTATTGAGAATCGGCGCATTTTCTGCTCCTATAAAACCTATACGCATGATGAGAAATTTGATGCAGCAGCGATTGAAATTGAAAAGCAACGTCCACCCAACGACCTGGATCGGCCGGGTATTCGGCTTGTTCTTGCTGGGACTTTCGTTCGTTTGGACACAAGTCCATGCCGCGGAACAAAATGAGGTTGCGGAAGCCCTGATCCGGGTTCTGTCGGTGCAGGGGCAGGTGGATGTTTCGAAGACCAAGGGGCAGGATTGGATCCCAGCCAAAGTTGATATGCCCCTTTCGCCAGGGGACATGGTGCGCACGGGGCGACGAAGCAAAGCGGCTCTGCAAATGACCGATAAGACGGTCCTGAAAATCCGTCAATTGACCAGCATGGTGGTGCAGGCAGCGGAGACCGATGGCGATCAACCCCTGTTGAATCTGGAATCAGGATCGCTCTTTTTCTTCAGCCGGGAAAGCCCCAAAGAGGTCCCCTTCCGCACCTCGCTCACTTCCGGGGCCATACGAGGCACCGAATTCGAATTGAGCGCGGTCGCAAACGGCGCCACGACATTGACCATGGTAGATGGTATGGTCGACTTGACCTCTGCACAGGGTAACCTTTCGGCGGAAGGAGGCGAACAAGTGGTCATCGAACCGGGACAAGCCCCCCGCAAGTCCGCCATGCTCGATGCGACATCGATCATCCAATGGACTCTCTATTACCCTGGCATATTGGATGCATCCGAACTCCACTGGCTGAATGGCATTCCAGGAGACTGGCAATCCTCATTCAATGCCTATCAGGCAGGCAATCTCCCCAAGGCCATCGAACAACTGCCCGATGCCGCCGGCAACATTGAAGAAGAGGCGGCCCGATTGCTGCGTGCGGCGATCTGGTTGGCACACGGTGAGGCGAACACCGCAGAGTCCCTGCTGGCACACAACTGGAACATCGACAAACATCGGCATCTGGCGGAAGCGCTTCAATTACTGATCGAAGGTTTGCAGAATCGGTTGTCGAACACAGCCAACCTGACCGTCATGACACTGACCAACACAGGCTCACTCGTCGCATCCTATCTGGCTCAGTCTGATTTCGATCTCGATCGCGCGTTACGGATGGCCCGACGCGCCGCAGAAGATTCACCCAATTTCGGATATGCCTGGGTTCGAGTGGCTGAACTTCAATTTGCTCACGGACATTTGAATGAAACCGAAAACGCTTTAACAAAAGCCTTACAGACCTCACCAGAAAACGCCCAGGCACGAACGCTGCAAGGATTCATCCACCTCGCCAATCATCGTCCCGGCGCGGCACTGGCAGCGATGCAACAGGCCATCGACCTGGACACCGGATTGTCCAATGCATGGTTGGGACGAGGTCTGGCAAAGTTTCGTCTGGGTGAACAAAGGGAAGCTCGGCAGGACCTGCAAGCAGCAACCATTCTCGAACCGCAACGATCCCTCTTGCGCAGTTATCTCGGCAAAGCATACCAGGTGGATGGCGAATACGTTCCTGCCCAGCGCGAACTGGATCGCGCCATGGAGCTGGATCCCAACGATCCGACGCCATTCCTCTACCGAGCCTTGATTCGTTATCAACAGAATGAATTGATCCCAGCCATCACTGATCTGGAGGAATCCATTCGACTGAACGACAACCGGGGCATCTACCGTTCACGATCCCTGCTGGACAAAGATCAATCCGTTCGCCAGGCCAACCTTGCTTCCATGTATCGGGACGCGCACATGCACACCTGGAGTCAACGCGAAGCCGCCGCATCCATTGAAAGCGATTACACCAACGCGTCCGCACACATGTTCCTGGCCAACAGCTACGATGCTCTGCGCGATCCACGACAGCTCAATCTCCGATACGAAACACCCTGGGCGAGTGAATTGTTCCTGGCTCAGATGCTGATGCCCGCCGGTTCAGCCAACCTGTCACGTCAGATTTCCCAGAACGAATACACTGCCTTGTTTGATCAACAACGGTTTCACCTGATCAACACAACGGAATATCAAAGCAGCGGTTTGTGGGATCAATCCACATCACACTATGGAAATCTCTCCAACTTGAGTTACGCCGTCGATGTGGACTACTACAATGACCCCGGCCAGCGCCCGAACAACGACACGGAAAACCTGAGCATCTGGACATCCGCCAAGTTCAGCCTTACACCTCAGGATGAATTGATGCTTCAAGCCGTTTATTCGGATTATGAATCGGGAGACGTTGCCCAATATCACACCCAGGCGAACGGAAGCACCACGCAACGCATCGACGAGGATCAGAAACCCCTGCTCTTCCTGGGTTACCACCGCACATGGCATCCGGACAGCCACACACTTTTCCTGGCCAGTTATTTTGACGACACATTTGTTCGCAACGACCCCACCACGATTGTCCCTGTGATCGATCGCGATGCGGCCGGCAACGTAACCGGGGTCAATCCGTTCACATTTGACCTGAACTATCAACGAAAACTGCGCGGTTTCAGCGCCGAACTTCAACAAATTCTGAAAGGCGAACGTTCCACCACCATCGCGGGGGCACGTTACCAATGGGCCGAAGTCGATACCGAAGCCACGCTCAACCGCAGAGGCACCGCCTTCCCCCCCATCTTCTCAACCCCTCCTGCGGATCAAAGAGTGCGCCCCAACCTTGACCGGTTTTCGGCTTACGCCTACTACTATTACGAACTCACCGAGAAACTGACCGCCTACATGGGAGCATCGGTTGACGCACTGCACTATCCACAAAACACCGAGATTCCTCCGGTTACACCCCTGGAAGAAAGCGACGTTCAAGTTTCCCCCAAAGTGGGATTGCGCTACGAACCCTTTGAACATACCACCTTGCGCGCAGCTTACTCGCAAAGCCTGGGCGGAGTCTTTTTTGATCAGAGCATCCGACTCGAACCGACGCAGATGGCGGGATTCGTCACCACCTATCGCAGTGTTCTCCCCGAATCCGGTGCAGGCATTCTTCCCGGAGCCGAACAAGAAGTGGGCGGCGTGGCCTGGGATCAACGATTTGGCAAGAAGACATTCCTGACCGTATCCGGCCAATGGCTTCAATCGGATGGCGCCCGACTGTTGGGAACCTTTGATTCCACAAACTTTCCGGCCAATGTCGACAACACATCCCAAAGAATCGATTACGATGAGCAATCACTCCTCATCTCACTGAATCAATTGATCGATCCATGGTTTTTCGCTGGAGCGGATTATCGTTTATCTTACGCCTCAATGGATACTTCATTGACAGGTATCCCCACTGCAGTTTTGCCAACAGGCCGATCCTCCATGGACGCCACATTGCACCAATTGAAACTATTTGCCGGCATGCAGCATCCTTCCGGACTCTTCGCGCGCGTGGAAAGTGTCTGGACCAAACAATCCCACGATGGCACACCTCAACCAACGGACGATGACGTACTACAATGGAACCTCTGGGCGGGCTATCGTTTCTGGGACCGTCGCGCCGAATTGAGCGCCGGATTGTTGAATATCGGAGACCAAAACTACCAACTGCACCCGATCCACTACTACAACGAACTCCCCCGGGAACGCACCTTCGCGGCGAGATTTAGGCTTAGCTTTTAATCGCGGGACTGCTAGGATCAGCGCGACGGTGATGGCGCCGTTGTGATTGATCATGTCCGTTTCAGACTCCTTTCAGAGATCCACATGGCTCGGTCCCATCATTGGGGCCACGCTGACGGTCGTACTGGGATTATTCTGCTTCGACTCACAGATCCCCATCACACAAACACTACACCGAAAAAGCTACGACCTTTCCTTTCACCTGCGCCAGCGCACCGTTCCGAAAGAAGTGGTTTTGGTCTATATGGATGACGCATCCTATGAGGAATTCAATCCGAGCTACGATCGATGGGATCGACGCCTGCACGCCAGACTGCTTGACCGGCTCACAGAGGAAGGAGCCAAGGCGGTGGTATTCGACGTTATCTTCTCGGGGGCCACCACGGATGATCCAGATGCGGACAATGTCTTCGAACAAGCCATCGAACGCAATGGCAACGTCATCCTGGGAGCCGATCTCCAAGTAGGCGGTTACTCGGCAGCCATGAAGCACTCCGAATCGTTGATGCTTCCCTATGAACCCTTCGAATTTGCCGCCGCTTCCACCGGTTTTGTACAATTCGACGAAGACGCTGATTTTCTTGTTCGCAAACACCGTCATCAGGGACAGATCAACCCCCAGAATACCAGCATGACATGGGAAACGGCGCTCTGGACAGGCGCTTCCCATCTCGAGGACGAATCATCGCCCATATTCAAGGAAGTGCAGGAAGCCTGGGTCAACTACTATGGCCCGCCTCTGACACTGCCCAAGATCAGCTACCACCAGGTCATTCAAGCTGATGGTGTGGCAAAAGGTTTTTTCAAAGACAAAATCGTCTTTGTCGGAGCCAACATCCGCACGTTGAATGTGAACAAACGCAAAGACGAATTTCGCAGTCCCTACGCAGATTTCCTTTACGTCAAGCAAGTCGACCAATTCATGCCGGGGGTTGAAGTTCACGCGACGATCCTGCTCAATTTGATCCGGGGGGATTGGCTGAGACGAGTTCCGCTGGGCACCCAAGGCATTGTGTTGGCCCTGACCGGATTGTTCCTTGGGATCGGCATCGGCAGGATGCGCCCATTGACCGCCGTCCCGGTTTCCTTGCTTCTGGCGGCATTGGTCATGGGAATCTCCCAATGGCTTTTCCAACAACACCGTTATTGGTTTCCCTGGTTGATCATTGTCGCCGTTCAGATACCGGCAGCCATGCTTTGGTCTGTGACCTTCAACGCGGCCAGACTCTATGTGCAACGTCAATTACTGAGACAATCACTCAACCTTTACCTCTCTCCCCGTCTCGTCAAAGCGTTCCTGGGGAGAAAAGACCGCGACTTTCTGAAACCGGGGGCTGAAAAACAGGAAGTCACCATCCTGTTTTCCGACATCGCCGGATTCACAGCGGCGACCGAAGGCATGGACTCCGATGAACTCGCCCGATCCATGAACGAATATTTCCAACGCATGGTGGAAAACGGCGTTCATCCGCAGGACGGCACCGTGATCAAGTTCATCGGCGACTCCATCTTCGCGCTCTGGAACGCCCCCGAGTCTCAGCACGACCACGCCTTGAGAGCCTGCAAAGCAGCCATTGCACTCGATCAGCAATCCTTTGCCTTCCGTGAAGGAGACCCCGTACGCACACGCATCGGCATCCACACAGGCATCGCCAACGTCGGCAATTTCGGCAGTGACAATCGCGTTGATTACACCGCCATCGGCGAAAACATCAACCTCGCCTCCCGCATCGAAGGACTCAACAAATACCTGCGAACCAATATCCTGATCAGTGCCGAAACGCGGAAACTCATTGGGGATGTACTGAAAAACGTCCGCTATCTGGGCAAGTTCCGCTTGTCCGGCTTCGAGAAATCAGTCGGCATCTCCGAACTCATGCCCTCCGAGCATCCACTGCTCAAAACTCCTGAACTGCTAGATCAATTTGAAGCCGCGCGCCTGTGCCATGACCTAGGCAACATGGAAGAAGCAGTCAAAAAATTCCAGACCATCCAAGCTGCAGCCCCCGAGGACGGGCCAACCCTCTTCTACACAAAACGCTGCCAAAGCATCCTCCACGGAGCCCTGGAAACCACCACCCCTGACCGCATCATCATCGGAGAGAAATAGTGGTGGGGGGGCATGGCTTTTTTTCTCACACTCGTCCCACGAGCGGGACTTAAGGCACAAAGACACGAAGTTTTTTTGAGGTAAGGAATCCCTGCTGCGGGTCCGCGATGCTGTCGACAAACTCGGAGACCAATTGAAGATTCCTGCTCCCTACCCGCCAGGTAGTGAGTGTCGTCCCCGACGCGCATCCTTGTGGCTTCCAAACCCTCAGATTGCTTCCGTTTCGGGAAGCCTCCAATTCACTATTCACTATTCACCATTTTAAATTTTCCATTTCACCCCCGAAGCACCTCTTTCACCACACCTCCCTGGACGTCGGTGAGTCGACGGTCAAGACCGTTGTAGTAGTAGGTGAGGCGTTCGTGATCGAAGCCCAGCAGGTGCAGCACCGTGCCGTAGAAGTCCCAGACGGTGGTCGGGTTCACCACGGCGCGGCGGCCGAATTCGTCGGTGGCCCCGTAACTCACACCTCCTTTGACGCCAGCGCCAGCCATCCAGCAGGTGAAGCCGTCCGGATTATGATCGCGTCCCGAGGTACCTTCCTGATGGGTGGGCATGCGACCGAATTCGGTGGTCCAGAGGATCAGAGTGTCGTCCAGCATACCGCGTTGTTTGAGGTCGGTGATGAGGGCGGCAGTGGGTTGATCAAAGATCGGACAATGCCGTTCGTAATCGGATTTCAAGGTCTTGTGCGCATCCCAGTTCAACAACCCATCCACCCCACTGGCACGCGAGGCACAATAGAGATTAACGTAACGCACTCCGCGTTCCAGCAGGCGACGCGCCATGACGCAGTTCTTTGCGTATCCGGCTTTCAGCGGATTGGGATCATCCATGCCGTAGAGCCGCCTGATGTGATCGGGTTCGTTGGCCCAATCGGAAACTTCCGGTGCTGACAACTGCATGCGGGCAGCCAGTTCATAAGCTGCCATGCGGGCCTGCAGCATTGAATCACCCTGACGTGTGGCGGCGTGCTGTTCGTTGAGGAAAGCAATCAGTTCACGCGTGTCTTCCTCTTGAGAGGCATTAACCACACCGGGTCGCTGCAGGTTGCGTATGGGCTGCTGAGCACTCATCACGATGGCCTGATGTCGAGCCGGAAGAAATCCATTGCTCCAGTTCGCTTTTCCGTTGGGCGGCTCTCCCCGGACGTCCGGAATGGCCACATAAGCCGGAAGGTTTTCATTGGCGGAACCAAGAGCATAACTCATCCAGGCTCCCGCGCTGGGAAAACCCTCACTCGGATGCCCCGTGTTCATGAAGACGCAACCGGGCCCGTGAGTGTTGGTCTTGGAATGCATACCGTGGAAGAAAGCGATTTCATCCACGTGTTTGGCCAGGTTCGGCAGCATGGATGAAATCTTCTTGCCACTTTGTCCTGAAGCTACAAAGGGCCAGGGGCTTTTCATCAGGTTTCCGTTTTTACCCTGGAACGAAAGAAATCCTTCCGCCCCTGGCAAAGGTGTGCCATGCCATTTTTCCAAACCCGGTTTATGCTCCCACAGATCCATGTGGGACGCCGCACCGGGACAAAAAATCTGCAGAACACGCGAAGCTTTGGGAGTGTGATGTGTTTTTCCGACGCCGGGCTGCCAAGAAGTTTCGGCTGCGGTCCATCCTTCTTGCCGCATCAGGCTGGTCAGACCGACCCCCATCAATCCCCTGTAAACGTCATGAAGAAAACCTCTTCGATGTTTGAGGGCGTCCCAGGCTGGTTGGTTGGTATGATTCATGGTGTTTGAACAGAGGATTAATCGATGTGAATGAATGGATTGGCATTGAACAAAGCCCGGCAGAACAAGGGGCCACCCAGCTTGGCTTTAAAGGCCAATGCCTGCTCCAGTTCTTCATCGGATGGGTTGCGCCCGTAGCATCGCATAAAGGCTTCCTTGATCCAGGAATGATCCAGATCGCCGGCGGTACGATCAAGGTCATCAGCGAGTGCCTGCGCCATAGCCAATGTGAACGTATGGTTCAACAAAGTCAGCGCTTGCAGGGGCGTCGTGGTGGAAGCACGTTTGGGCGCGGGAAAGGCAGGGTCCGGACAATCAAACTCGGTCATCAAATCCACTACGGCGGCGCGGGCGTTATGATGATATACCGCCCGACGATAGGTTTCGGGACCGTGTTCATCGAGCGGCACGTAGGTCGCCACATTGTCCTGCAAATAGCGATAGAGTCTAAAACCAGGACCCCCCATGTCCTTTTGTAAAAGTCCCGATACCTGCAACATGGTGTCGCGGATTTCCTCGGCAGATAGACGGCGTGGTGGAAAGCGCCACAACCACTTGGAGTCCGCATCCAAACGTGAGGCTTCTTCCCGCATGACGGAAGACTGCCGATAGGCTTGTGACATCACCAACAATTTGTGCATGGATTTGACCCGCCAACCGTTTTCCACCAGCTGTCCCGCAAGCCAGTCGAGCAGCTCCGGATGGCTGGGTTGATTACCCATGAATCCAAAATCACTGGGAGTATCCACCAGGCCGCGACCAAAATGTTTTTGCCAGATCCGATTCGCCCAGACACGCGGCGTCAGCGGATTGCTTTCATCCACCAACCAATCGGCCAAAGCCAATCGACGTTCTGCTTCCGGTGTTTCCTTTGCCAACGCATACCCACCCGAGACACGATTCAATGCAGTCAATGAAGCGGGCACGACTTCCTTGCCCCGACGTTGCGGGTTGCCTCCGATGAAAACATGCGAGGAATCGTCAATCGAAGAAAAATTCCCCGCCCACCACTGAGGCAGATCGGGCACTTGCCGCTTTGAACGATCGATGGACGCAATTTCAAGACGAAGCTCCTTCAACCGGGCACTTTCTTCAGCTGTCATTTCAGCGGACATCCACCGATGATTGCGATGGGCTTCGTTGACGGGTTTGCGATCGTGTGAATCCGCCACCCTGGTCCAGGTCTCACCGTCCAGCGACACTTCGATACGGTATTCCGAAATGAAGGCAGCCACGGAATGATCCCCGGCATCCCCCACCCGATCGCTAGAAAAGAACACGCGATTCACCTCTGTCGGTTCGGCAAGGGTGATGGTCAGCTCAGGTCCTTGAGCAATCCAGCGGGCACCGTATTTGCCATCAATGGTCAACCGCGCGCTGTAGGCATCAGCGAAATCCTCCGCAATTCGGCTCGCGCCTTGAGCGCTCCCCCCCGCCTCAAGTGCTGCGACATTGCGACCGGTCGTCCCTGGCGTCCATACCTCGAACTCATCAATCCCGTAGCCCGAGGTGCCGGCCGGGTTTCGTTCGGTTCCTTCCACTGTAAGGCGAACATAACGCACCTTGGTTTGGTCAAGGTTTTCTTCCACTCCGGTGCGTTCGATCGGGTCGCGCACCCAGGCTGCGTCATAGGTGGCGGATTTGGATTCCGCGCGTTTGAGGATTTCGGATTCGAGAATTTGTCTGGCTTTATCCAATTCATGACGTTTTTCATCCAATGGTTGAAGTTCCAGACGTCGTGCCTCGCGTTGTGCGTCGGTCGCAATTTCACGGGAACCATGTTTCACGCCGGCAAAGGTGGCATACCAACTGTAGTAGTCTTCCTGCGAAATGGGATCGAACTTGTGGTGATGACAACGGCCACAACCGACGGTCAGCCCAAGAAAAGCCTCGGAGGTTGCGCGAATGATCTCGTCAATGGTGTTGGCTCGAATCTGGGCCGCTTGTGCAGGATCCTGATTCCCCACATCATCGTAGGGACCACAAACAAGATAGGTCGTGCCGATCTCGACATCAGGATCATTCGGCCCCAGTTGATCACCAGCCAGATGTTCACGGATCAGACGTGAAAGAGGTTTGTCTTCGTTAAAGGAACGGATCACGTAATCGCGAAACGGCCAGGCATTGCGGATGATTTCATTTCGCTCGAACCCACGACTTTCACCAAAGCGGACCACATCCAACCAATGACGTCCCCAACGTTCGCCGTAATGCGGTGAAGCAAGCAATCGATCCACCAATCGTTCGTAGGCATCCAGGTCGGTAGAACGAACAAACGCATCCACATCTTCTGGCGTCGGGGGTAATCCAGTCAAATCATAGGTCAAGCGCCGGATCAATGTCCCACGATCAGCCTTGGGTGAGTGACTCAATCCTTGTGCACGCAAGCCTTGGTGAATGAATGCATCCACCGGATTCTGTCGCCAGCTTTCGGGTGCGTCGGACACATCAGGGACCACGGGGTGAGCCAGCGGTTGGAAGGACCACCAGGTTTCGTCGGCTTTGGCGGCTTCCTTGAGCACCATACCTTCTGGCCAGATTGCTCCCTGCATGACCCATTCCCGAATGGCCATGACCTGTGCTTCGTTAAGAGGCTTAGCCTCCTTGGGCATTTCGGGAGCTTCGCCATTTGATGAAGGTTGGATCAAATCGAGCAGATAACTTTGATCCCCGTTACGCAAGGTCAAATAGCCGCCCTCTCTCAAATGTTCGGGCGTTGTTAGAGAAACATCCCCTTTTTCATTACCCGGGTAATGGCAGCGCACACAATGCTGCTCCAGAATCGGAGCCACTTTGGATTGAAACAGCTCCGTGGAAGGATTTGTTTTTTCTGCGGCAAAGGCCTTACAAACAAATAAAGCCGCCAACACGACCAGCCAGCTCCTTGGAATTTCAGTTAGGCGATTCATGATTGCAAAGGATCATATCTTGTGATCGGCAAAAATGCCGCGGAGTCATGGCTGCCACATCTCGTTATCCTGATGCGCCTGTCCCATGAGCAATTTCAGCTCGGTCACTTTGGAAAGTTTGCTTGCGGCAATATTGGTTTCCTCCCCGAGATCCTGATCCAGACGGAACAATTCAAAGACACCATCCCGATGCTGAACGCCCTTCCAATTGCCCTGCCGAATGGCCTGAAAATGCTTTCCGCCACCGTAGAATTCCCAATAGAGGTATGGATGCTGCTTCTGCCTTGCATCCTTTCCGACCAGAGTGTTCACGAAGCTGATCGAATCGAGCCCCTTCGGTGCCCTCGTTTCCGCAAGTTCGGCGGCGGTGGTCATGAAATCGCCAAAATAGCCGATGTGTTCGGAAACACTGTTCGGTCGAATCCGGCCCGGCCAACGCACGATCATCGGCACCCGAATGCCGCCTTCGTAAAGATCACGTTTGATGCCGCGCAAAGGACCGTTGGAATCGTTGAACAATGGATCATTCCCCCCTTCGCGATGTGGACCGTTGTCAGAGGTGAAGAATACGATGGTGTTCTCGTCGAGATTCAATTCTTTCAACAAGGCCATGAGTCGTCCGACATCCGCATCCATGTGGCTGATCATGGCGGCGTGTCCTTTCTGAGGTTCGGGCCAGTCCGTGTTGGCGTACTGACCATAGTCAGGTATTTCCATTCCACGCTGGCCTCCTTCGTTGTTGGCGTGAGGAATGGTCAGAGAAAGGTAGAGGAAAAACGGACGTGACTGGTTTCTGCGTACAAAGTCCAGGGCTTCTTCCGCGCACAAATCGTGCGAATAGGTGGCTCGTTCCACAGCATAACCGGCTCCGTCCTGACGATTATTGTCCACACGATTGCCTTCCAGAGCAACGCGCTCTTCATTTCTGAAGAGAAATTCAGGATAATAATTGTGCGCATGACGCTGGCATAGATAGCCAAAGAAATAATCAAACCCTTGACGATTGGGGTGACCGCTTGAATCAGGGCCGCCCAGCCCCCACTTGCCGACCAATCCGGTGGCATATCCGGCTTTCTTCAGCACCTCGGCGACAGTCACTGTTTCGTCGGGCAAAGGCCATTGGCCCATGGGTTGAATCTCACGATTGCCCCGAACCAACGCGCGACCGGTATGAACGCCTGTCATCAGTACGCACCGAGAAGGTGCGCAAACCGTGGATCCGGCATAGAATTGAGTGAATCGCATTCCCTCTTGTGCCATGCGATCGATGTTGGGAGTTTGAATGCGTTGTTGTCCGTAACATCCCAGATCTCCATAACCGAGATCATCGGTCATGATGTAGATGATGTTGGGTTTGGCTGCCAGGGCATGGGTTACCAAAGCGCAGCAAGCCATCCATAGAGCTGCCCGATGTGTGAATAGATGCAAAGGATTCATCGTAATCTTCATTTCTGGAATGAAACGAGGCTAATAAATCCGCAGCAGAAGACCAACTTTTAAATTTGGAATGGTAAATAGAGAAACTTGAATCAATCGGTGCAGAGTGATCAACACCCTGCAATTGAGACACAATATGATGGTCACCAGTGCTACGGCTCGACATAGGTCTAGCCTTGTTGGGAAACGCCCCAACCGTTTGGATACTCAAACCTTACCCAATACTCCATAGCCACTCTGTAGAGCTTTCGACGGCTTTTATGAAAACCTAATCTAAGGGTTCGAACGATATCCAGTGCGGAGCTGCGCACCGCCATCAAAGAGGAGTAACTGTAGAGAGTGGGAGCACGATACCTGTCTGAAAAGTTAAGGTTTTCCTAACTCCAGCCAAGACTGGGCGTAACGATGTCCCAGCTCACGATAGCTGGCGCTGTCGAAGTGGATTTCGTCGCCTTTGTGATGTAGACCGTCGGAATTGACGAATGCGGTTCGGGTCACTCGGTTGGCGATATTATGATGCGCACGATCCACCAGTTTTTTGTCCTCGTTCCATGGGCGTTCTTCAAACTGCCCCATTTGCCCTGCGATGAAGGGGACATTGGTTGCATTCAATTCCGCACGCAAACGCTCGATGAGCAGATGAAGCTTGCCTTCATAAGACTCGGCGAAACCTTCCTTGGAATCGGATTCGCCTTGATGCCATAAAATCCCCTTGAGCTCCCCAAACTGCAAGGCGTGTTTGGCCCGTTGGATGGCGTCGTCCCATGGGTGGCTTTTGGTGGGCGGATAATACGCCCCCTTGGTCCAGGAATCGATGGGCGATCCCCCCACCGCGCATGGAATCAATCCAATTGTTGCTTCCGGGAATACTTCCGCGATCTCCCTGCCAAAAGTCCCACCGATCCCCACACCAACGATACCGGGTTTATCAAAATGCAACGGAGCTAAGGCATGTTGCCATTTCAAGTCTTTGGACAATGTCAGCACTCGAGGATGAGGCTTATGATCCTGTTCCTCGATCACGCCACGTCCGGCCATGTTGGATTGCCCAACCAGAAGAAAAAGATAAAACTGTTCTTTTGCGGGAGTCTCAACAGAATCAGACTGAGTTTGCGCGACCACAGATCCCAAGCAGATCATCAGGAGCAGCCAGACAAAATGAGCTTTCATGACTCCATATTCTCCGAGTCCATCCACAGGAAGCAATGATTAAAATGAATCCACTCGAAACAAGCATTAGCCCTGCGGCAGCAGAGCCATGTCAAATGAATGACTTCGTTATCAAGGCATCGATATCACAATTCTGAAAAACACGGACTCAACCGCCCCCAATTCACGATCAATGCGATAGTTTTTATAAAAAACTTCGCCCTGCGTATCTGAAGGAGTGAATGGAACAATGTTCAACAAGTTATCGAAAGCAAGCGATTCGGATGCCTCAATACTCAAATCAAGAACAGGTAACTCTCCCTCATTGAACGAAAAAAAGCTACCCCCACCCACCCGTTGCGGAATGGAAATAGCAGGGTATTCCAAACCATCGACAATAACAGTGTGGGCCAGGAAAGGTGACTTGGTTTCCTTACGGGTGGGATTGGTTGCGAACAAATACTCCGACAGATTGCCGTAACCATCCCCATCCGGATCACTTGTGTACTCAGCAT
>JAQCFT010000088.1 GCA_027619545.1 Verrucomicrobiota bacterium
TGGTTGATGTGATTGGCGGGTCTGATACTTGGCTCGAATTGCGGGCACGTCGTTCAACCTTACAGGATGTCTGGAGCTATACCGTTGGATTGGTTGAGAACGCGAACTCAGTCGGGCGAAAGTGTGACGACAGTATATGGTTTGAAGTCTGGTATGAGGGTGGCAGGTGGATCGCCGCCACTCAAGGGCGCATCATTTCCTCTTCGGATGGAATTCAATGGATCGAGGCAACCTTCGATATGGAATTTGATTTCTACTCCCTATATCTCGCTTATCAAAACGGGTATTGGTTGCTCTGTTGCGTAAGAGTCGATGATGGAGCTTACATTTACCTGCGATCTTCGGATACGCTTTCCTGGGAATTGACAAAATCTTTTACCGCGCCCGAAGGATTGCCCGATCGGTTTGCCCCATTGTTACCTCGATCCATGATTGCGGTTGACGGGAGATTTATTGTTTATGCCTCACGTGTGATATCTGCAGGTCAACCCGATGGAAGTGTGAATCTCAGCGGGCAAGCGCATATCCTGAATAGTGCTGATGGAGTGGAATGGGATCAGATATCGGTCGATGCTCTAGGATCCAGGATGTCCTACGGCAACGGGAAATTCATTGTAAGTGGTGGGGGACATCAAATCTTTGTATCCGAGGACACCCTTTCATGGACCAAGGTCTCCCTGGACGGAATTGGAGGGATCTTCAACATGGAGTGGGGGAACGACCAATGGTTCGCGATCGGACAATCCGCTTTTACTTCATCAGACGGGATTGATTGGGCCAAGACAGGGGTCAAGCCGCCCTATATGGGAAATCTGATGTTTGTTGAAGATCAATGGGTGATGGTGGGTGATTTGGGAAATGTTGCATTTTCAACGAATCTCAACGGGTGGTCGATTTATTCGAGAACTGATCCGACGCTTCGATTTGGTAAACTTGCCTTCGGGAATGGAAAAGTTGTATCCGCCAATGGTGATCCTTACTTGCTGGTGGGAGATGTTTCCAGTGTGGAAACCGAGCAGCCTACGGTTCTGGCCATTCAATTTGAACGAAGTGGAAATGTCCTTGAAATAAGTCCGACAGTAAATGATCGGCCACTCATTTTGGAAACGGCGCCTGATCCGAGCGGACCATGGAGGACACACAGATTTTTTATCGGTCAGGATCCAAAAGTTCAGATACGAATGGATTCCATTCGTCTAAAAAATCAGTTCTTCAGAGCCAAAGAACTATAGCAACGGTCTTGCAATAGAAAGCAAAGGGCGTGGGTTTATTCATGTTTTTCACCGGGTGTTTACTTTCCTGATGAAATAACTGAGAATCGCAGTGCTTACTTTGTGTTTGGATTCTGCATCGAGATATAACAATGAGGCATTATGAGTAAAAACAACGCATCTGACCCCACTCGCTTTTTGCGACTATTCTTGGTTGGTTCTCTAATGGTTTTCGCTCCATCGATTTCACTGGTAATGGCACTTGATTGGTCCACATTTCGCGGTGGCAGCGAGCGACACGGATTTGTTCAAGAGAATATAGCGAATCGTTATGATCTCCTATGGACTCATACGCCTCGGGTTGCGCCACATCCTGCCTGGCCTGCTCCGGCTCGAAGAAGTTATTGGCAACGCTTGGAAAGCATCTTGCCGCGGGTGAGTGATGATGCAACGTTTCAGCCAGTGATCGCCAACGGCAGGGTGTATTTTGGTTCTTCTGCGGATGACCATTTGTATTGTTTAAATTCAGCCACAGGGCAAGAACTCTGGTCCTTTTGTTCCGATGGTCCGATTCGATTCGCTCCGTTTGTTACAGATGATGGCGTTTATGTCGGTAGTGATGACGGTAAACTCTATTGCCTGAATCCCAGGAATGGCAAGGTTCGCTGGAGTCGGCGTATAGCGGATGAGGATCGGCGTATTTCTGGCAACGGGAGACTGATCTCCGCGTGGCCCCTACGCACAGGTTGTGTGGTTCAAGATGGTTCGGTCTTTGCTACGGCTGGATTGTTTCCTCAGCAAGGAACCTGGGCTGTTTCGCTGGATGCGACATCCGGCGAATTGCATTGGAAACAGACTTTGGATGCTTCGCCGCAGGGTTATTTGCTTGCCTCCGATGAAATGCTTTATGTGCCCACTGGACGCGGGAATCCGATTGCGCTGGATCTTTCAACAGGTCAGATTCGAAAGCAGTTCAACGGCGTTGGCGGGACCTTTGCCGTGGTAAGCGACGGAGCTTTGCTGGCCGGTCGTGGCAACGATGGTACGCTGGAAGTATCTGAAGTTGCGTCGGGTGAGCGGATTGTTCAAATCAAAGGCACACAATTGGTGATCACGGCACAACATTCAGTGTTTTATGATCAGCCGAATCTAACAGTCATTGATCGAAAACAACATTTCCAATTAAACCGAAGGATTCAACATTTGAATGCTGAATCGGCTTCGGTGAATCGTCGCTTACAATCCCTTAAACCAAACGACGAAGCTGCTCTCCTCTTGAGAAATCGTGCCGTTGATTTGGCGCAACATCTGGATGTGACCAATCGTCAGCTGCTCGACTGTTTACTTTTGAAAACTGAGATCGGATCCTGCACATCGATGATGGCTTCAAACCAAAAAGTTGTTGTTGGGCGCTCGGGAGGCTTCGATATTTACGATTTGACCAACGGTTCCAGAGTCTTCACGCATGAAATCGATGGATCGGTTTTGGGACTGGCATTTTCCAATGGGCGGCTATATGCGGTTGATGATCAAGGTCGGGTGTGCTGCTTTGGTGAACAAGGCGAATCAAAAGCGCTTCATGATCCGGTTGATGTGATTGAGCCCAAGAGCCCGGTCCATCCGAAACAGTTTGGGCTGATCATTGGTATTCCTGTGGAACCAGTAATTAAGAAACTGGTTGAACAAGCTGAAATACATTGGACGATCATTGGACCAGATGAGACGTCCATCCAGCTGTTCAGAAAATTATGCCAACAGGAGGGGATTTACGGTTCCCATGTTGGAGCACATCGCATTCCGGCGGGTCTTTTGCCGTTCACCCATTTCATCTTCAATGAAATCAGGTTGATGCCAGGGAGTGAGACTTTTTTTCCAATGAAGGAACTCCGGCGATTGCTTCGTCCGCATGGAGGGAAGTTGAAGTCTCATGATGGAGAGGTTCTCTATGAAAAAGGAGGTTTGCCAGGGGAGGGAACATGGACTCATTTGTATGGTAATCCCGGTAACACGAGTCACAGCGGTGATGATTGGACGGACGATGAACTGAAACTTCAATGGTTCGGCGGGCCTGGACCGAGAAGAATGGTGGATCGGCATTTGCGTGGGCCGGCTCCATTGTCTGAGGATGGCGTGATGATCATTCCCGGCGAAAATGTATTGATCGGGATGGATCCCTATCATGGGGGTGAACTATGGCAACTGGATCTGCCTCCTTCACAACGTTACTCCATGCCCTATGACGCCGGGTATATGAGCTTGTCGAACGGTACGCTGGCCATTGCTGTGAATGACGTGTGTTGGATGGTGGATGCAAATTCCGGAAAGCGTACGGAGGTGTTTACTTTGCCTGGCAGTCCGGTCAATAAACATTGGGGTTATGTTGTGCTTCAAGATGACTACTTGATCGGTTCCATACAAAAGGCCTCGGTATCCCGTACGTCCCCGAGTTATGAGCAGATCGATCAGGATTACCGAAATGCTCAACCGATCGTGACCAGTGAATCCTTGTTCCGTTTGGACCCGAAGACAGGGCGCTTGGATTGGAGGTATGAAGGAGGTGTTATCTTGAATCCTACCTTGACGATGTCTGAATCGGCGCTGTGTTTCATTGAGACTCAAAACAGTCGGGCAAAAGTCAGCCCCGACGGACGCGTCCCGTTGGGAAACTGCCTTGTGGATGGAGCCGAAGTCGTTGCTTTGTCGATTGAAACAGGTGAGCCCATGTGGAGGCGTCCGGTGCCGGAGTTTCTGATGGAATCACGTAATATCGTCTATCTTTCGACGTTTGATAATCGTCTAGTTATTTGCGGTTCCTACCTTAATGATCAGTTGGATTCCACATATTTGGTTGCCTGTCTTGATACGAACGATGGGCGCGTTATCTGGAATGCTTCACACGACAAGGGCAAACCAGGGGAATCTTTTCACGGGGAACAACTGCATCATCCGGTGATTATGGAGCCCTACCTCATCACTGAGCCGGTAATCTACCAATTATCCGATGGACGACCAGTAAGTGCATTCGACACATCGGAACCTTGGATGCTTCAACGTCCCGGGCATAGTTGCGGGACCTTGTCTGCGGGTGGTGCGTGCTTGTTTTTTCGCGCCACCAATCCGACGGCATTGGATCTATCCGCTAATCTCCAACACGGAGATGCCCCGACCAAGTTATCTCCGAGTCGAACCGGTTGCTGGATCAATATTATTCCCGCTTGCGGCCTGGTTCTCATCCCTGAAGCAAGTGCTGGTTGTGTCTGTCATTTTTCGCTGCAGACGTCGATGGGATTCCTTCCGTCGAGCCATTGGAAATCTCGGTGACTGGTTGTATGTAGTATCAGATCGCAAGGTGTTTCACTCCTAAGCCGGTGCCTTTGTCTGGATCCTTCCATCAACCAAATAAAATTTAAATTCACCAAAAATGAATTTTAAAAGTTGGTTACAAATGATGGTTCGGGTATATATGGGTTCGAACGCGAGGAGGTTCATAGGTAGGTTTTCCCTTAATGGCGGGGGGTATCTTTGGTATTCATCCAAAGCGAATTATCCGCCAAATTGGATGGCCTTATGTCTCATGTTGCCTGGGGCGAAGGGTGATGTTGAAGACCCTGTTGACCAAGAAGAATTACCAAAATGACAAACATTCCAAATACTCACATGACCAAGCTTTCAGTCTTCAGATCCTACAATGATTGTTCCGTTGCAAATTATCTGCACCGTCCAGCCAACCTGGTTTTATTGGGCATCCTGACACTTTTGCTCAATGTACCGTCAATTGTTCGGGCGCAGGAATATGAACCTGTGACGGCCTTAAATGTTGAAATCGAAGTCGAATCCTTGAAACTCAAGGTGATTCCACTCGAGAAAAGCGAGTTGCTTGTTGAAACCGAAGCTTGGCAGGAATTGTTGAAAGCCAAGGCAACAGAAATTGTTGATCTGGAAATTCAGGAACGCTCAGCGGAGGGAACGGACAAGGCATCCATTTCCCAAAGCATACAGGATTTGATACGGGAGCGGACCCTCCTTGCTGACCGAATGATCGTGGTCATGAACGCCTATGCTGCCAAAGGCGGAGAAGTTGCTGATTACAAAAATTACATTCGCAGTGTGACCGGCATTTCATTTGACATTAAAGATGTCGGAAAAACCAGTTCCCGAGCTTTGTTTTGGTTGAAATCCGAAGAGGGTGGCATGAGGTGGGCTGGGAACCTCGTTTCCTTTTTCCTGATACTGGTGGCTTTTTGGTTTCTTTCTCTTGTGATGGGGAATATTTCCCGAAAAACCATGAACCGTCTTGCAAGTCGATCCTCCGAATTGCTCAAAGACTTTTTTGGCGGAGCGGTTCGTAAACTTGTTTTTCTGATCGGCATCATCGTAGCGTTGGATGTCATCGGGATAGAAAGCGGACCTTTTCTCGCAACCTTTGGAGCGGTGGGGTTCATTCTCGGATTTGCATTGCAGGGAACTCTGGGCAATTTGGCTGCCGGTATTATGATTCTGCTTCATCGTCCCTATGACATTGGAAATTTTGTCACTGCGGGAGGTGTGACGGGAAAGGTTACGAGCATGAATTTGGCGTCCACCACTTTCTTAACCGGAGACAATCAGGTGGTTATTGTCCCAAATGGCACCATATGGGGTGATGTGATTACCAATGTGACCGGGAGTGAAACCCGTCGAGTTGATATGGTTTTTGGTATTGGTTACGGGGATGATATGGACAGGGCGGAGGCACTGCTCGCAGAAATAACATCCCAGCACCCGAAGGTGCTCAAAGACCCATCTCCCACCATCAAAACAAACGAATTGGCCGATTCTTCAGTCAATATCATCTGCCGTCCCTGGGCTAAAACTTCCGATTACTGGGAGGTTTACTGGGATATTACCAAACAGGTCAAAAAACGCTTTGATGCGGAGGGGATTTCAATTCCTTATCCTCAGCGTGACATTCATCTTCACCAACAGTGATCCGAAGTTGCTGGAACGAGCTGGTAAATCACCGAAGTAATGGAACCTTCGAAACATTATCGATTGGGCTCAGCTCAAGGTTCAATCCATCCCGATAGCTCCACCACCACCGGGTAGTGATCCGATATCGTTTCAATTTGTTTCGCCAGTAAAATGGTGCCCGACGTGGAATATTTGGCAAGGAGTGGATCAGAGAAGATGAAATCGATGCGGTAACGTTTTAATTGCAACTCCTCCCAATCCTTTGACCATTCGGGAATGGTAATGGGCGAAGGGCAGGAGATTTTGGCCATCGGGTCATGCTTGTGAACCAGATCCACGAAACCCTTGGCTTCGACCAGGTCAACAAACGTGTAATCGGGGTTTCTTTTTGTTGCATTCGCGGTGAGAAAGGCTTCGTCTTTCCGCGAGCAACCGTTGAAATCTCCCAGAATAATGACTCGTTCCTTTTGATCTACCAGTTGGGTGGCTCGATAGAGAATTTCGTTTACATCCTCAAACTTTCCTGGCCAAAAGTGGACGACGAAGAAGTGGATTCCATGTGATTTACAGTGAAGGAATCCGTGATGATACGCCTTGAATTCGCGGGCTATTATGTCTATGGGTTCATTTGATGTCAGTCCAACGGGGAATCCATCCTCCTTATGCGTCACAGCATGGAAATGGTCCCATAATCTGGCTTGCTCCCCGAGACGTGCCTCGGAGATTCCATTCAATTCCTGAAAAGCTATGACATCGGGGTGCTGGGTATTTAACCATTCGCTTGCTTCTTCAATGGATTGATGGTGATTGAAGCCATAAAGGACATTCCAATTGATGATCTTCAATGAAGAATCTTCGGCAGCTTGAGAGATGCCCGGCAGCATAACCGATAATAGAGTCAGGACAATTGTTGCGATGCGAGATGTGTGTCGGACGCCTTGCCTGGAGACATCCAAATTCCGGCTAGTTGGCTCATTCATCAGGGAAAATACAAATCAAGTTGCGAGTGCCATTCGTCACGTGGACTGAATATGAAGAAGTTTCTCTTGGCCGCGCCTGACTCTTTCAAGCATGTCCATAGCGGTGTTCGTCCTGACACATGGCGTAGGATTCTACTTGTGATGAGTCATGTGCATTTTGGCGGTGCGGGTCAAATTCTCAATGTGATGGGAAACGTCCCCTTTGATGTTGTTGGCCATCAGGTCTTGATGAAACCGTATGCTTATGTTCAATCCTTCCGGCTGATGGCGAATGCTTCCTCTGATTGGACCGGGAGTTTGAGCAGTCGCACGGATTCTTTCAGGAGAAAATCGGGATCGTTGAAGGGTTCGTAACTGATGTCCTGCCAGCGGACCAGGCCGTCACGGTCGATCAGAAATGTGCCGTGCAATGGTTGATTCTCGAAGTCGTCGAAGGCTCGGTAGGCTTTGAAAATATCAAGTTTGGAGTCGGATATCAAGGGGAAGGGGAACCCGCCTGCAAGTGGATTTTCGTCCAGAAATTTCTTCAAGTCTGCATCCGGTTTATATCCATTTATTTTCCCCTTCAATTGACTGACTTCATCAGTGCTAACCGCAACCAGTGAGATGCCAGCGTCGAGAAAGTCCTTCGTTTTCGGAGCAAAGGAGGTGAGCTGTTCGGCGCAATGAAGGCAGCCGTGGCCGAGGTAAAAGATCACCACGACGGGTTTCCCTTTGTATTGATTCAGGCCCACGGATTCGCCGTCGGCATTCGGCAAACTCCAATCTGGAGCTGGTTGTGGTGTGTAGCGAAGCGGGCCTATGCTGTCCAGTGAGGGTCGTTCCCCGACATCCGGGGAAAGCTGCTTGGCGACCCGCCAATCCGTTGGGAAATCGAGAGCCGCGGTGACTTCTGATAGCCGTTGGAATGGGGGATGTGTCAGGTCGTCGATATCACTGGAAATCTCACGCAATTTGGCGAATGCTTCGCCGGCTTCTTCTGTCTTTCCGATCCGGAAGAGAACGTCGATTTGGTTTGCCAGGGGAATGACCTCGTTTTGGGCGGAGTCAACAGCTTCTTTTGCCAGGCTCTCTGCTCTCTCATGATCTTCAACACGCAGGTAGAGCCTGGCGAGTCGATCCTTTCCGACGCCTTTCACCTGATCAAGGAGGATTTTGGCGGTTTCGCTTGTGCCGACCAATAGCCCTGAGTAGGCGGTCAGTTCGGTGACAGCTTCGTTGAGTGACTTGATCCGGTTATCGAATTTTTTCCCGGCGTCTGCCTTGGCTTTGTCAATTTCTTCTGCCGGTTTCTTGGCATCCCTGGCTTCTTTTTCCGCGTTGTTCCTTGCTGTCGTTTGCTCGGTTTGCACTTGCGCCAAACGCCCCTGCAGCTCGACGAGCTGGGCCAGAAGTTGGGCGGAATTTTCTTTCTCAAAATGAGCGATTCCCAGAGCGCGGATCCGTTTGTCCTGTTCTTCCGGCAGATCTGTGGGTTCCAGATACATGGTCTCGCTGAGATGGATCAGCTTGTCCCACATCTCGAAACGCTGGAGCACTTGAAACAACCTTTCGCGTCCATACGATGCGCTGCGTCCGCGCCGGGCAGCCGTGTTGTACTGGGGATGCCGCGGATGCTCGACCAAATTGGCAGCGATGGCGAGCGCGTCGCCCGATCGGCCAATATGAATCAAATTGCGGGTCATCCACTCCTGGTTGTGCGCATAGTTGTGGATCTGGTCCGGCATGACGCGATCACGCTCCATGTGGGCGTGATCAGCTCGCGAAGAGGCTTCCTGTTGCCATACGGCGTCGCTGTATCGTTTCAAGCGGGAATAGATGTGTCCGGGCATGTGCCAAAGATGAGCAATGCTGGGACCAGACTGGCCACCTCGCGCCGCTGAACCAAGAGCGCGTTCCGGTTTCTCGCGATCCCATAGGTGAATCCGATAATGATGGGCCGGGTGCATGGGGTTCAAGTCAAACACCTGATCCAGGATCGCATCGACCGCCTGGTGGCTGACGATGGGGAGATTGCGGTTGAATTGATACAGTCGCACGGTCAAAAACGCTTTGGCTTCGATGTCATCAGGGTATTCGTGGATGATTTCTTCCAGACTTCGGATGTAGTTTTGTTCGGCGGTCTTGGCATTGTCCTTCTTGGATTTCAGGTAGGCATCGAGTCCGTCGATCCAAAGGTGTTCGCGTTTGCCGGCGTTTTCCTTTTTTTCCACAGCTTTCTCGATGAAGCCTGTTGCACGTTTTTCGTTTTCGAAGTTGGCCATCGCCATGCCCCAGTACGCCATGGCGCATTCGGGATCGAGCTTGGCGACCTGACGGAAGGATCGTTCCGCCTCGAAATACCAAAAACCGTGTAGCTGGCCGATTCCCTGATTGAAGAACTGTTGAGCGAGAGCGACGTTTGTCGAGACCGGAAAACTGACATTCCCAGTGCCACCCATAAGGTAAGCCTTTTGCCTGGGACCTTCGTTGAAGGCTTCCCCGTGGAAGGAGTGTCCTTCGAGTATATCCTTCGGACCGTTAGTCTGGTCGGTCGATTCGGTTGCTGACTTCTCTTGAAGATCCGCACCATTCTGCGCAAGGACCTTTTGAGGCGTCAGAACAGCAGTGAGACCGAAGGCGATGATAATCATGGTTGTGGCCTTTAACAGTGGTGGACATGTCCGCGGTCTGATATTTGCGGTTGCTGACCTTTTCAAAATTCTTTTCATTTCGGCTTCCATTGGCTTATCGACGGGCTGAATAAGTTGATCCTTTCCTTTTCGGTGCACTTGTCAAGATTACAAATGCTGCAAATCTATGAAAGAGGTGTGGTTCAGAGTGGTGGGATATCGACACATCCCGATCGTAAGTGCAATGGTGTATCCGCACAACGCAACGGTCATTTGAACGCCTCACCGTGCTCGCGGACCCGCGGCAGCGGATCCCTACCTTTAACGGATGCCACTCTGATGGAAGAATATTGCCCGATCGTCCCTGCGTGCTATGGTGTGTCTATCTTCTCATTCCGGTGGGACCAGTTATTCGAAGAACTGAAAGATCATTGGGACGAAAAGCATTATTGGATGGGAATTCTTGAATTGGAAAAATTGAAAGACAAAAAAGTGATGAAAAACGTATGGCTTTTATTTTGTGTCGTTGCCACTTTCTCTGTATCAGCAGGAACAATCAGGGTGATCGAAGATTTCGAATACGCTAGTGAGGACGATTTACTTCTCCATTACGAACCCAGCACAGGAGCGGTGCCTTCTTTATCGACAGATGTCGCCGACGGTTCGGGAGGGGAAACGAGCATGAAAATTGACTTGAGCTTTCCTTCGGGTGCCTGGGTGACGCAGACTGTAACCGGTCCCTTGTTGGATGAGGTTTTTTCGATCGAACCCGAGCAGTATATCAGTTTTCGTCTGAAGGGGGATCCTGCTTTTGAATCTGCTGACTTCAGGAATATTTATCTTTATGTCTACGATGACTGGGGTGACTTCGCGCGTTGGGGCGCCGAGGTTCCCATTACCGATGGCTGGCAGGTGATCAATTTCGGTGGTGGGGATTATCAATTTCCATGGAATGCCTCCGGTGAAATCGACATGACCTTTCTCTCGAAAATTGCCATTTTTCAATATGGCAGTCAGGCCGCCATCGATCCTTATGAAGCAACTATCTATATCGATGATATTGAAATTCGAGACGAGCCTCTTATTGATTTTGCGGCTCCTTCCGCGTCACGATCGGTGATCGATGACTTCGAAGGGTATGCGACGAGTGAGGCGTTGCGTGAGTATTACACCTATGAAAACAGCTGGCATCCCGCGACTACTGTTGCTTCCATTGAATCCCCAGCGCCAGAAGGAGAAAATTGCCTGAGGCTTGATATCAATTTTCCTGAGGGACAATATCCCTGGGGAAGCGTTCGCTCACCCATCCTTGAACCATTTTCTTTGCCGGATGACGGAGTGATTACACTAAAAATGAAAGGGGATGCCGGCCTTTCAAAAGTGGCAGACGCAGGCACGAATTTCTGGCTTTCATTCTACGATGCCGCAGGTAATCGCATGAACTACATCACGGACATTGCTCCCGTGATTTCGAGTGAATGGACCACTCTTACCATCGCCATGGAGGATTTCGGAGATACGAGCACGATCGACACCGGAAACCTTGTGCAATGGCGGATCCTGGTTGAAGGATGGGCGGAGCCCAATCCGGCCTTGTCCGGAACGTTTTTTGTCGATGATATCCGGGTTTCAACACAACCCGAGCTGCGACCGGTATTGGAAGCTACCCGTGAAGGACAGCAGGTTCGAATCCGGATGAGTCAACTGACTCCTGGTAGCGAATATGAACTGGCCAAGTCGGAAAACCTCACAGATTGGGCTATTGTGACGACCATCGCTGCCGATGCGGACACAGCCGATCATCTTGTCGATGCCGACCAGAAAATGGCATGCTATCAGTTGATCGAAAAACCCTGACCGTCCCAACGCTGCAGGGTGAAATGGCAATGATACTTGGTTTAACATGAAAGGGTGTTTCAAAGGCTGCGCAGCCATCGCGCTAATGATGATCTTCCTCTCGGTGGTGGCGGGCTATTTCCTCTGGCAGGCAAAACCCAAAATCATACAAGCTGTCCGAACCGTTTTTGACATGCCTGAACACGGCAAGAGGGAATACATCGATCAACACTACGGAGAGTTTATTAATGCCTTCATAGAAATCGAAGCCAATGTGGATTCGGTCGAAGAAATCGTCGAGTCCGTTGAAACAATGGATGTTTCGGATCAAATCCTGTTCTTCAAAATCAATGCAGAAGGCAAGGAATGGACGCCTGTCAATCAGTCGGGATGGTCGGGGGTGTCATCCACCGTCATCAATGGATACGGAGCCGGGCACCTTACGATCGACGGAGAAAGCCAACCCATTTCCATTTATAAGCAAGACAGAGGCTGGTCTCACATAGAAGAGGTAATCATTTATTTTGTGCACCCGCCTTCGGTCTCTACGGATCAAAAGTTTGTAGAATGACATCCGCGGATTTTTCAGTCCGAAGCGATATGGATGTCAAAGAAGACCATGTCTGTCCCGGTTTCCCCCGCAGATATGATCAAATGGAATAAAATATGAATGAACCTGAATCAAATCAAACATGGCTCGGACACCCTTTGAGTCTTTCCACTTTGTTTTTTACCGAGCTTTGGGAGCGGTTCAGTTATTACGGGATGCGGGCGCTACTCGTGCTCTTCATGGTGGATAAGATTCAGAATGGCGGCATGTCACTGGATGATGAGATGGCTACCGCGATTTATGGCCTTTATACCGCATTTGTGTATCTTGCCTGTTTGCCGGGTGGATGGATGGCAGATCGATTGTTGGGAGCCCGGAAGGCGGTTTGGGTAGGCGGCTTGGTGATTGCGGCAGGACATTTTACCCTGGCCATTCCCAATCAAACGGCGTTCTTCAGCGGTTTGATCCTGGTGGTTCTCGGCACCGGGTTGTTGAAACCAAATGTCAGCGCCATGGTGGGACAACTCTACCCGGAGGGAGGAGCTCGACGGGACGCTGGCTTCACTTTGTTTTATATGGGCATCAACATGGGAGCGTTCCTCGGCCCGCTTGTCTGCAGCTATTTGGGAGAAAATGTGAATTGGCACATGGGCTTTGCGGCCGCGGGTGTGGGGATGATTTTTGGCGTTCTCCAGTTTTGGCGGACGGGGCATCGGTTGGGAGATGCCGGGTTGATCGTCAAACGATCAGGTGATTCCAACATTTCCGGTTCCAGGTTCGATCGGGCCTGGTTCCCGGTGGTAGGGTTTTTGGCTGCGCTGGTTCTATTGATCGTCCTGATTGTTTCGGGTGCTTTGCAGGTGAATGCTTTGTCCCTGGCTCAGCACACTACCTATGTCATTGTTGGTTTGGCTGTCGCCTTCTTTGTCTATTTATTTGTCTTTGGCAAACTGAATCCGGCGGAGTTCAAGCAAACCCTGGTCATCGTCGTTTTGTTCATTTCCTCAGCTGTTTTTTGGTCAGGCTTTGAGCAGGCAGGTTCGTCGTTGAATCTTTTTGCCGAACGTTACACGGACCGTCTGTTTTTTGGTTTTGAAATACCGGCTGGATGGTTTCAATCCTTGGGCCCGCTGTTCATCGTTACTTTGGCTCCCGTTTTTGCTTCGTTATGGGTGCGCCTGGCAACGAGACAATTGGATCCTTCCATGCCTGCTAAATTTGCGCTCGGTCTCCTGCTTCTCGGTCTCGGTTTTCTGGTGATGGTTGGTGCGGCAAAATTCGTCGTGACCGGACAAAAAGCCGCGCCTTATTGGTTGGTTCTCACTTACCTGATTCACACCATGGGAGAACTCTGTGTGAGTCCCGTCGGCTTAAGTTCGGTCACCAAACTGGCACCCAAGCGCTTCATGGGCCAAATGATGGGAATCTGGTTTCTGGCAACCTCATTGGGAAATCTGATCGCAGGGCTGATGGCCGGACGTTTCGATCCTGAATCCCTCAACGAAATGCCGGACATATTCCTGCAAATTGTCCTGACAACATTAGGGGCGTCGGTGATTCTGTTCGTGTGCAATCGACCCATTAAAAAACTGATGGCCCATGAGGGTTGAATCGTATGTCGACCCACAACATCTCCGTACCAAGTGTATTGATTTCAGGTATCTATTTGTGTCAATTTGGAACACCTGCGGATAAACTTTTTGGTTCTTCCGTGTTGGGTGAATGTTATGCGTAACTCAAAATTAAAGAACACCACGCGGCGGGATTTCTTGCTCCAATGCGCCACCGCCGTTTCTTCCGCTGTCGCTTTGGGGGGATGTCATGGTATGGGGCGAACGGCGCATGTGACCGCCCATTCCACAAAGTTATTGTTCACTTCACAAGGTCGTACCGGGATGATCCGGTCCGATGGGTCCGGCCTGCATTATTTCGACTTTAAAGTTCCGGATCAGGTGACTTGGCAGCCGGGGCCCGTGATTTCGGGTGGTCGTCGAATGATTTTTCTGAGCATGGAGGCACGTCGTGACGGACCGGGACGTCCTTTTGATCAATACTATCACCACACTCCGACACACATCTGGCTTTATGATTTCGAGACCGATGACCTGACGGAAATTTGCACCCGTAATCGGTTGAGTGTCTTTTACACCCCAGCGCTGGTGTTATCTGACGAGCGGTTGTTGGTGCAAGTGGTCAGGGATTCAGGGGGGCAGATTTTCAGCATGAACTATGATGGTTCGGATGAGCGTGAATTCACCCGGCTCGGTGAAGGTTTGCCCTACGGTCTCAGTCTGCATCCGGATGGTCAAAGGGTAGCCTATCATTTGGCAAGTCCAAAGGGATATCAGATTTGGACCAGCGATACTGATGGTGTTAATCGTGTGCAAGTCGCCGCCCATCCAGATTACCTTTACTTCGGTCCTACCTGGTCTCCTGATGGTTCCTGGTTGGTTTTTCAGGCTTGTCGGTTCAAGGATGATCCGGGGCACGACTGGAGCGATGTGTGTGTGGCTCGGGCGGATGGCAGCGAATTTCGTATGTTGACCAAAGGGCAGTCCATGTGGTTCGGGGCCACTTATGGCTCACCGGAAAATCGAGGGGGTGGTTCGAATCTCGCAGGATGGACCCGGGACGGAAAGATTCTATTTCCGCGCCGCTTGCCTGACTCGAAAGTGCCCTGGGAGTACCAGTCCCAACGACCGGATGTAGATCATTTTAATCGTGACTTCCGACCCGATCTCGCCCGGGGAGGCACCGAGATATGCCGCCTCGATCCCGCAACTGGTGCGACTGAATCGCTCACCCAAAGTCGTCCTTCGGTCTGGGATTTCCGCGTCAGCGAGTCATCTGATGGAAAGTGGATTGTTTTCTGTCGAGCCGAGACAGGTGAAGTTCCGGCGCTTTTCAGAACGGATGCTGACGGTCGTTCTCCGCTTTTATTGACACGCGGATTGGAAGAGAAGGGTGTCGATCACCCTCGTTGGTTGTCGTAAGGGCTTGTTTCTACTC
>JAQCFT010000089.1 GCA_027619545.1 Verrucomicrobiota bacterium
ACCAGGTTACAGTGATTGCCAAAAGAAATTTCAATTTGCGTGTTCCAATTTTATTTGGATCAAATGGCCAAGGCTATACCTAAAAAGATTGGCCAGCGCCAACTGCTGATTATGGACAACGCTTCTTGGTACGAGTCCGAATCTCTGAGTTGGCATCATTTCGAACCTGTATCTGCCTGCCTTTTCTCCGGATTTCAATCC
The DNA here is from genome assembly GCA_027619545.1 of Verrucomicrobiota bacterium. GTDB lineage: Bacteria > Verrucomicrobiota > Verrucomicrobiia > Limisphaerales > AAA164-E04 > AAA164-E04. Next base: position 202 of record JAQCFT010000089.1, read on the forward strand.
CATAGAACGATTGTGGCTGCGACTGAAGGCAGATTGGTTCTATGACCTTTTTGATTGGACGCTCCTTAATCCATCAAGCCGTGCCTTGACAGTTGTTCCAGTGTCCAATGGTACTCGTCTACCAATTGGTCCACCACATTGCGTTGTTTCATGGAGTCAGGCATGACTTCCCAGGTGTAGGTTTCCATCTCCAGGTGGGAACAGATCCCCGGATGGGATTTTAGGAAATCGAGGGTGCCGATCAGGTGATCCACGGTGCTGTCGTAGAGTCCGACAGGCAGGTGATGCAATGGTATGTGGAAATGGATGCGCCATTCTTCAGGCAGGTGTGGCGCGTGGATCGGTTCCGTTGCCAGAGCATCAGGCAGGTCGCGGTATCGAACCAACTCACCTCCGACACGGCGCTCGATGACTTGATGGAAATAGACTTCGTCGGTAAAGCTTTGCAAGGCTTTCCGCACTTCCATGGTCGGATTGACCTTGAGCGCCGAGCTGAGGTGGATTTTGCTGATTTTGATTTTGTGGCTGACCAATCGTCCAAGCGCTTCACTGGGATTTTCATACTGGATCGCCAGATGACAACAGTCGTAATTGATGCCCAAGTGTTCATCGATGCGCAGATCTCCTTTGCGGTCATGGCGCATTTGTTCGAAGAACTTCGTAGCTTCGGTGGATGTTTCCAAATAGCACATGGGTTCGGGCTCGAGTCCCAGGTGCAGTTTTTTGCCGGTACGGGCAGTGAGGTGTTCGAGGTGTTCGATGCACTTCCAGATGTTCTTACGGGCTTCCTTGACTTGGCGATCACTGGTGATGAATTCTTTGTAGGAAACCGGCACCGTACTGACGCTGCCTTCCACGCCTTCGGGTAGCAGTTCGACCAAAATGTCGAATAGCAGATTGGTGTATGCCAGGCGTTCGGGAGTGGTCCAGTCAGGACGATACACGTCTTCCTTGACGCGTGTACCATGGAATTTGCCGTAAGGAAATCCATTGATGGTAAATACGTAACAGTCGTTTTGTTCCAACCAGGCCTTGAAACCGTTCAGGTTGGCAGGTTGGCTCAGATCACGGGCAGCCTCTTCGCCGAGTCGCAATCCGATGGCATAAGGTTGATCGGGAGCCACCTTGCGACGGACTGCCATGGTGTGAGTCTTTAGGTTTTGAAAGGTTTTTTCCCAGGATTCCCCCCTGTGGATATTCGTGCAGTATGCAAGATGCAGCCCGTGTTGCAATTTCATAACAGATTCGAATTGTTAATTGGTCCGGGATGATGATGTAGGAAGACAGACCATTTTCGCAAGCCAAATGGTAGGCGTGGAGCTGCAGTGGATTTTGTTTTCAGACAGGATGAACAGAATGTACCAGATTTTAAGGCAACATAAGAGAGAACTTCTGTGAAAAAGGGATATCCAATGCTCCAGATGAACAACAGCCACGGACACGCCAGCAGGGCATGCCCTACCTGATGAACGTAATATATCGAATCAAGGTTTGATTTTGAATTTGGGGCACTGGCTCATGAAGGTGATGGGATTTTGAAAGGTCACCTTGTCGATCCAGTCGGCGGTGTGGCCGCGTTGTTTCATTTCGAAAGCGGTATGCGGGACTGCCAGGGGTCGGCTGATGCCCCAGTCGCAAGCGCTGTTCATCCAGATGCGTTCGGTGCCGAATCGCTCCAACATGTCGATGGCGCGGCTGGGACTGCATTTGGATTCGGGGTAAAGAGTCATGCCCGCCCAGAAACCTTCTTCCAGCACCATGCCGATGGTGTGTTCTTCGACGTGATCAATGATGCAGCGTTCGGGTTTGATGCGGGAATCATTTTTCAGGGCATCCATGATCAAACGGGTACCCTTGTATTTGTCTTCCAGGTGCGGGGTGTGAACCAGGATGAGTTGATCGCTTTCGGCGGCAATCTGGATGTGTTTTTCAAGAACGATCAATTCGTTGCGACTGTTTTTGTTCAGACCGATTTCGCCGATACCCAAAACATTGGGTTTGTCGATGAATTCGGGAATCAAAGCCAGCACATCGTCGGCGAGTTTGATGTCTTCGGATTCCTTGGGATTGATGCAGAGCCAGGAATAATGTGGAAGACCGAACTTGGCGGCGCGCTTGGGTTCGTGTTCGGTGAGCTGACAAAAGTAATCGTAAAATCCATTAGCAGAGCTTCGGTCGAAGCCCGCCCAGAAAGCGGGTTCGCAGACGGCCTGGCATCCGGCAGTGACCATGGCCAGGTAATCGTCCGTGGTGCGGCTGACCATGTGTCCGTGGGGTTCAATGTATCGCATGTCAAATATCCTTGGTTTGAATGGGTTCCCGATTTGTTCTTATCCGTTGTCTGCTCCGGGCCAGGCACCGCACGCTGCTTTGGTGGTGGCGGCCGGAATGGGTTCCGTAGTCGGGTCGCTGAAGGTCATGAGAACCTTGGCCGCGCGATCCGTATCACCCGATCCCAAATGCTGCATGGCTTCCCGAAAGGCCTGAATCCGAAAGTCATCCTCGCCCTCCGACCGATCCACCCGATCCAGAAAAGCCGCCAGATCGATCAGCTTATGCCGGGCGTCCATAAAATACATATCCAACACCTGTTGACGTGTCATTGTGTTCATGATGTGGGTGAATATATCGCACCTTTGGGCTGGGAGAAACTCTAAAAAGGATCGATTGCTGACTTCAACGAGAAGTGTTGCTTCTTTGATGCATGAGTCCTGCTTCCAGGACGAGAGTGAGGCTGGATGAAAGTTGCAGACGACGCAACTTTCTCAAAGCTCGGGTGGCGGTGGTCCTTCCAGCTCCTCAACCGGTTGATTTGCCTTGAGAGCGCCAAGGGCTGCTTTGGGATCGTAGTCATCCGCCAAACCCAGTCGGGTGCGAAGTTGTTGCACCAGCATTTCGTTGAGTCCTTCTTCAGGATCAAGCAATCGAACCAGAAGCTCGGCTTTCATTTCCTGGATGGTCGGCAGTTTGATGCGAGCGATCTGGCTTTCGGTGATCTGATCGTAGTAGCGCTTGCGCATCTTGCGGGCGAGCAATTCACCGGCAACGGCCTTCTCATCCTGCCCAACTGCCAGATCCAGGAAGGCCCGCTCGAGAAAGCCCATCAGCATGGCTTTCAATCGATCCTGGGAAGTGCTGCCAAACTCTTCCTCGACTCGTGCGAATACATATTCTTCCAGGCTTGTTTCGATGGAATCCAGATATTTCTCGCGGACATAGTCATACCATTTCTCGGCTTCCACCATGCGATTGTGGGTGTAGAGAAAATAGATGGCGGTTCGGATGAAGTTCTTGTGGGCGGTCCCGATGTTGTCGAAGTACTGTTCCTCGGCAGCCATCATTTCTTCGTAGGCGCGATTGGTGTTGTCAATGATCTCGAGGTTGGGTCCGTATTCGTAGGCTTTGGTGAATTCGCCCGGTTCATCTGGTACGGCGACAGGAAATTCGATCATACGTCCTCGCAGAAAGGCCAGTTGCATGCCCTGAAAAATGACGCGTCGCAACTGAATGTAATCCTTCTCGCGTTCGGAAACTTTCAGACCAAGGTAGGCCCAGTAAATGGCGTGCGCTTCGGGAAGACGCCATTCGAAGGGGCCATATTCCTGATCGACCTCCTGCATGACAGCCGGATCGGTCTTGTAAACTTCAAACATGATACGCACCCGTTCCTTGTCCTCGGGCTCCTGTGGATTAAGCAGGACATCGTAATCAGGTTTGCCATCCTTGAGAAGTTCATCCCAGGCAGAGGCCCATTGTGCTTTGTAGAGCATGTTGGCGTCGTCGAGGTTGGCGCCCATTTTGTGTTGGAAAAACCAGGCCAGTTCGCGGTAGATGAGGGTTTCCTGTGGATTGTATTTCAGTCCGTAATCGCGCAACAACTCGATGCCCCGCTGTACCCACAACCAGCGATCCTGGTGGTCGGGAAACTTGACTGAAATATTGTAGGCCAAATTCCAGGCCTGATGCACCCAAACGGTGACAAAGTGCGGTTGAAGTTTGGTGATCCAGTCGGCGAGCTGAACCATTTCGAAATATTTGCCGTCTTCCTGAAGCTGCGTGGCGCGGATCCAGAGCATGTTGGAGATCAAACCGCGAAATCCTCCGAGGGCCACTGTGGTGAACGCCAAAACCGGAGGAGCGTTTTCAAGCGGCTGCAGACGGGTCAACCCCATCTCGGCACGAGAATGGTTCATCCCCTTCTGAACAAAACCGGCACACGCGAACATGATCACCATGAACAGGCTCAAAACGTATCTGGAATATTTTCCGGTGATGAAGTTCATTGGTTTCCTTGTGCGGTTGCGAGTTCACTCCTGGTAAAGGCCCACATGCCAAAGGCCGCAAATATGCCGCCCATCACCAGAACAATCTGGACAAAGGCTGTCGCCAATATGCCGATGGAAATATCCCGTCCTGTGCTGAGAAAGCTGACCGGTGAGAAATTCTTCACCAGATTGATGACGCTGAGCGCACTCTTGGCGATGGGCAAGGCCACATGATCCCAAGCGGATGGTGCATCCTTCATTCCGGTTTCATGATTGATACCACCGATGCCACCCTGTTCGATCACCTGGCTCAAGGTGCCGCTGGAAAATCCAACGATCAACAGGGCAATTGACACAAATGAAGCCACCGGGAAAGACAGGAAACTGGACGCTGCCAATCCGACTGCCGCCAGGAAACTCATCCAGCACAGAACCACTGCCATGCCCCGGATGTAGTTCCATCCAAAACCACCCTTCATGTAAAGCGCCTCCATACCGTCCTCCATGGGGAAGAACAAAGGAATCTGACTGCCATTCGTCACATCAACGACCAGCACCCCGTTGGCATCCACGAGATTGGGCGGGATTTCGAATTCTATAGGCGCTTCAGGAGAGATGTCCATTTGACGCAGCACGCGCTGCGGTGTTTCAGGTGGACCGATTTCCCAAAGGACATCGTATGTGGAGGTGTCGTAAGGTTGGCTGGTGAAAAATTTGATACGAAGATACATGGCCTGATCTTTGACCGACTCAGGTGATCCCACGGGAATCACCCACCGACGCACATATCCGGGACGGACCATCTGATGGGCTACTTTAACCTGTTCCACCATTTGCTGTCGCACATAGGTTGGATCCATGTCGGCCAGGTTGGGATTTTCCTCCAGGCGCTTGGCCATGTATTCATCGACGTAAGGATCGATGTCGGGGTAGTTCGGTTTGGCCGAACCTCTTGCCACAAAAATTTCTCCATCCAGGACCGCGCGCTGATCTTCAGTCAACTGGCTGGCTCGCCACATGGTGATGCCATATACGGCACCCGATGAAACGGCCAATAAAACGGCATTGATCAACACAATACCCAACCATTTTCCCAACCAGATTTTCCAACGGGGAATGGGTTTCACTGCCAGCATCTGCATCTGGCATTCCTGCACCTCACGTGCCAGGCTTCCACAAGCAATCCAAAGAGTGGCGAATCCAAGCAGGAAAGTGATGGAGCTCAAGGTATAGGTCAGCAGAATCTGCGTGAATCCCTGGGCCGAACCATCGTGCTTGATCATCAGAGGCAACACCACGACCGAGGCCAGCAGCAAACCCGTCAGGACGATCACCACCCGGTAACGGATGGCGGCCTTGATGGTCAACCCTATGATGGCAAGCAATCCCTGCATATTCGTTCTTTAATCCTTTTTATCCGAAGATTCGTTGGCCCCTTTGTCGGAGCTTGCGTCCAGCAGAGAGGAAAGCTTGTCGTTCGCCGCATCCAGATCAGCCTTCCTGGCCGCTGCCTTTTCAACCTTCGGTTCCGCACTGGAAACAGGTTGGCTTGAAGCGAGTTGATCGAGCTTGGCGTGATCCACTTTTTCAGCGGGCGTTTCTGCCGGAGCAGGGGCCGCTTGTTTGGCTTCGGCGACGGTCAGGCGATCCAACATCTTGTTGCGGGAAACAGATTGTTCCTCCGCCGAACCTTGAAGATATTCGGCCACCTTGCCAGCCACTGCGCCAGAAGTGGTGGTTTCCTGTGCAATGGCATTTTTCACCACACCCAGGAAGTAACTCTCCAGATTCTGCGTCGGGTTATCAATCGATACATCGTCGGATTTGATCTCTGAACGGATGATGTCCAAAATCTTGTCCATCGTTTCCCGTTTCAAAACAGGTGATGTGATCCGTGTGACATCCGGTTCGGTGAGCAGTTCCTGCAAGGTTCCTTTGGCCTGGATTTTTCCGCCATAGTAAATCACCACCCTGTCACAGACATCTTCAACATCAGACAACAAGTGACTACTGAGAATAACTGTTTTTCCGCGCTTGGCCAGGGCTACAATCAGGTCCTTGATCTCGCGACAACCGATCGGATCAAGTCCCGCAGTGGGTTCATCGAGAATCACCAGATCGGGATCATTGATCAAAGCCTGTGCAAGACCGATACGGCGTTGCATCCCCTTGGAAAACTCTCCCACCTGTCGGCTGCGGGCGTTGTTCAGACCAACCATTTCGATCAACTGCTCGGCGCGTTTGCGACGTTCGACCGAATTCAGGTTGAACAGATTTCCGAAGAAATCGAGCGTCTCCTTGGAATCCAGATAACGATACAGATAGGATTCTTCAGGGAGGTAACCGATACGTGACTTTGTAGCAACGTGACGCGGAGAATGTCCGAACACCTCGATATGCCCTTTGGTGGGATAGAGAAGACCCAGGAGCATTTTGATGGTGGTGGATTTGCCGGAACCATTGGGTCCGAGCAGACCGAACACTTCGCCCCGGCGCACTTCAAAATCAACGTTGTTGACCGCTTTGGCCTTGGGGCGTCCCCAGAAATCCTTGAACACCTTTGTCAGGCCTCGCACTGAGACGACAACATCTCCTGCTTTATCAGATGTTCCTTTTGAACCAATCAATGCTTCTGTGTTTTCGGTTACCATAAGGTTCCTTTGATGGACGTCTTGACTGTTAAGCGGGCTGCGTAGCCGGTTTGGGCGCGGTAGTTTCCGTGCTTTCGGAAGATTCCTCTTCGGAATGCTGGAATGGTTCCAATTCTTCTCCGGACCGCACCAGTCTGAAACTGTTGAACACAACCAACAACGACCCGACCACGTGCAACACGGCCGCTAGGATCGGGTTGATGTAGGCCATGGATGCCAGGACAAAACCACCGATCACAAAAACCACGCCGAATAAAAAGTTCTGATTGATGACCGACCGGGTCTGGCGGGAAAGTTTGACCAGAAACGGCAGACGACGAAGGTCATTGTTCATCAGTGCAATGGTCGCGCTATGTATCGCCACTTCACTTCCGGCAGCGCCCATCGCAATGCCCAGATCACCGGCAGCCAGCGCAGGGGCATCGTTCACACCGTCACCCACCACGGCCACGCGGTAACCTTTGGCCTTCATCTTGTGGACGTATTTCACTTTGTCCTGTGGCAGGCATTCGGCCACAACCTCTTCACAACCAATCTCACGCGCTACACGAGCGGCAACGGGTTGACGGTCACCGGACACCATCGCAATGCGACGGATATCGGAGTCGACCAGTTCGGCGAGGGATTCTTTGGCTTCGGTACGGGTTTGATCCTGAAGCCCCACCCATCCGATGAACTTCCCACCGCGAGCCACATAAAGAAGACTGTAACCTTCCGCTTCGCTCAAATCCACGCTGCTGGCAAAATCATCAGTGAGCCCGTTGTCTTTTAACCAATTGGCGCGTCCGACAATGATTGCTTCCCCATCCACGTTGGCGGTGATCCCCTTACCGGCTGTTTCCTTGAAATCACCCGGTTCGGACAATTCCAAACCTGCTTCTTTGGCAAGATTTGCCAAGGCTTTGGCGGTCGGATGGTTGCTGTATTTTTCAGCGGATGCAGCCAGGTGCAACAATTCGGCGGGTTTGACTCCGTCCTGTGGCGCAAGTCGACTGACGGCCAGTTTACCGGTCGTCAAGGTTCCGGTTTTATCGAAGATGAAAGCGTTGATTTTGGCGGATAGTTCAATGTCCGCGACGTTCTTGATCAAGATCCCCAAGCGAGCCGCCGAAGAAAGCGCAGCCACCATCGCGGTCGGTGTGGCCAGAATGAACGCACAGGGACAGGCAATGATGAATACGGTAATCACACGGCTCAAATCCTGGGTGAATGCCCAGACCAAAGCGCCTACCAAAAGAACCAGCGGAGTGTAAAATCCCATGTATTGATCCACAATGCGCATGATCGGCAACTTGGTCTTTTCCGCAGCAAGGATCAGATCGTGCACGCGACCGAGTGTGGTGTCAGCGTCGGCACGACTGACTTTGACCTCAAGCACACCGGTCAGGTTCTGTGTACCGGCAAAGACTTCGTCCCCGTCTTTTTTGTCAACCGGCAAGGATTCACCGGTGATGTTGGCCTGGTTGATGGAACCCTGACCGCTGGTGATCACACCGTCGGCAGCGATGTTGTCACCGGGACGAATACGGATGACATCCCCCACTTTCAAATCTTTGACTTCGACTTCTTCTTCTTTGTTGCCTTTGATACGACGCGCCTTGGTGGGTGTCAGTTTGACGAGTGATTCGATGGAAGCGCGCGCGCCTTCGGCGGTGCGGGTTTCGATGATTTCACCCAGCAACATGAAGAATGCAACCAGACCCGATTCCTGATACTCTCCGGAAGCAAATGAGGCCAGCACAGCTAAAGCAACCAGTTCATTGGTGCTCAGGCGTCCTTTGCGCAGGTCTTTGATGGCGGTCCAGACAATCGGATATCCCAGGAGGACGGCACCGATCATGGCGTTGACATCTCCCACCACTTTTCCGTTCTCGAAGAAATAGTGGATAATGAAGGAGTTGATGATGAACAGAAGACCGATCAGGATTTGATTGAGCCGGATCTCGGTATGTTCGTGGTCGTGGCCGCAACCATCGCAATGATCGTGATCATCATGGTGGTGATGATGATGGTGGTCATCGGATTTCTGGCTTAAAAGTGAGGTGATTTGCATGACTTCAGATGGATTAAGACGTTTTGTTTAGGCGCTTGTTCTCAGTGACAGAACTCACTTCTTATAATTAATTCTCTTCACTTCCCTCGTCCTTGCCTCCCGTCAGGGTGGGTTCGCGATTCAACTGCAAACGCAGTTCCTGGTTTTGGCCGTCCTTGGCTCTTGGCAACATCCAGGTGTCATTCGAATTTTCCAGGATTTTACCCATACGCTCAATAATGGCGCGCTGGCGGAAAAACTCAGGATCGGCTTCGTAATGAGGCAGCAGGTCCGTAAATGTTTTGGCATCGGCCGTGACCATGCTGGTGATGCGGTTGCTTCGGGTCAGACCATCGTTGATGATCGCCTGGGCTTCGCCTTCGGCTCGGCGCAGGATTTCGGCGGCTTCCCCTTCAGCTTCGTTGCGCATCTTGCTGACGTCCTGTTCGGTCTGGGTCACGGTATCAAATGCTTCTTTGACGAACAGCGGCGGGTAAGTCACCACATCCAAGGATTGCAGTTCAATGCCCAACTTGGCGTTTTGAATGATTTGCAGGAACCTTGACCTGACCTTCTCCTTGTGACCGAGTCGATTTTTGTAGAGCACATCGTCAGCATCAAACTGAGCCGAGGCATAAAGAATGGCGTTGTTTAATGCATTCTTCAACAAATCGGTTGTCTGACGGAAATTAAACTCATAGGCAACCGGATCATTGATCAGGTATTGAGCAGTGGCCCGGACGTGAACAATGTTTCCATCCGCCGTCAATGCATAGCCATCCACACCCGGTCGCAATGAAGGCATGGCGTAGGGCAATTGACCTGAAATCTCCTGTTCCGGTGTCACAGCGTACCATGAATTGGTCGCAATGATCGAACGCGTTTCACCGATGGGAATCTTGACGATCTCATCAATCGGAGATGGAAACGACCAGTGCAGTCCCTGCTGGAGCACTTGATCCGGTCCGGTACCAAGTGGCTTGCCAAATCTTAGCACAACTGCAACTTCGTTGGGTTCCACGGTAAAGATTCCGGAGCCAAGGAAGATCACCACCAGTCCGATCATCAGTACCTTGATGATCTTGAAACTGCTGGACAAAGCATCGGCCAGGGCGCGTGTACCGGAATCTTCCATGGGACGCACAATGGGCGCTTCCTCAGGTTCTTTGCCAACGTTGACATCTATCTTCTCCGGCAAATCCGGCAGATCAGGTTTTTTAGGGTCACTCATGACGCATTCACCTTCATTAAATCAATTCTTCCAATCGGAGTGTTATGAACCACCGTTGGTTCCTCAGAACTTGAGGTCTTCAGCCGTTTTCTTGTCTCCATTGCCCTTGGAACCTTCGGACAACAAGTTGAACGGAGGGGTGGTTGGATCGATCACCATGGTGGTCTTTTCCTTGGTGGCAGCCTCGAGAGCATCCAGGCCAAGAATCAGCTTGGCGAGTTCGGGATTTTGTTGGAAGACCTTGTAGTATTCGCTGGCATTCGCTTCGGCCTGACCTTCGATTTCGATGGCCTTGGCGCGTGCTTCGTTGAGGATACGCTCGCGTTCGGCTTCGGCCTGGGAGCGGATCATGCGGGCTTTGCTGTCGCCTTCGCCTTGATACTGGCTGACCAAACGCTGACGATCGGCTCGCATACGCTCGAACACCTTCTTGGTGTTGCTTTCCGGCAATCCGATCTGCTTGATGCCTGCGAAAGCCACTTCAATACCGTAACCGTCCTTGGCTTCGGCGCGGATGGCTTCGGCGATTTCCTGTTCGATGTCGTCAAATTTCAAATCCTCTTCGCGGGGAGAAATGAGGTCGCGGAATGGATGCTGACCGATGACGCTGTTCTTGGCGTCGCGCACCAGGCTTTCCAGGTTTTGTTCGGCCTTGGAAACGTCTCCATTAAAGCGTTCCAGGAAGATGGCGGGATCACTGATCTTCCAGCCGATGTAGACTTCAATGATCAATGGCTTGGCATCACCCGTGGTGGTCTGCTCGAACTTGCGTTCGAAGTTCTGAAGGCGGTTGTCGAAACGATACACCTTCTGAATCGGCCACGGCATCTTGAACCGGAGTCCGGGTTCGGTGATGGTGCGCGAGTATTTTCCAAACGTGGTGACCACGGCTACTTCGGACTGACGCACCTGGAAACAGAAAAGGATCGAGGCGAAGATCAGCAGTAGAATGCCGCCGGTGACTAACGATATCGGATGTTTGTTCATAAGTCGGATACGAATTAAAAATTGGGTCTTTCGGGTTTAAATCAAATGGTTTTAGCGTTCTTCGGGACGTGCATCGAGCAGGTCATAACGAATGTTGTCTTCTAAATTGAGCATGAAAGTTTCGTCCACCTGCTCAGGGCCTATGATGTATTTACGTACATTGGTGAGCGAATTCGCGATGGTATCGTAATACTTGCGCTGCTTGAAGACATCCGGCGCGGAGTCATAAGCAATCATCATATCCTTGAATTGCTTCGCACGGGCTTCACTGGTCAGAATGCGCTCGTAGTTGGCGCCCTGAGCTGCGGCAACCAATTCAGCGGCTTCACCCCGGCTTTTCGGAACGATTTCCGCCGCATAACCTTCGGCGGCCAGGATCTTGGCTTCCATTTCCTGTTCGGCGCCAATGACATCTTCAAACGAAGCGGCCACCGGGGTCATCTTGTCACCAACAGGAGGATGAATGTCCTGCAAACCAACAAAGATGATTTCGACCCCCAAACCCAGGTTATCGGCACGATCCTGAATGTTGTTCTTCAACGCCTCGGCCGCGGCAAGACGACCTGTGGACATGATTTCGATCAGGTCCACGTTGACTAGATAACGCACTACTTCACGATTTCCAATGGATTTGAGCAGTGTAGCTGGATCAGTGTGATTATAATACCAAGCCTCAAAATCTTTCACTATGTATTGCACTGGAACAGCTGCAGTCAAAAAGTTAACTGGCACAGCTTGGCTGTCTCCGCTGTCGTCGCCAGAACTCAGCTGCTCGCTACTGGCCACTAGGAAGTTCAATTCTTCATCGTAGTGGCTGGCGGTCCAGAGCAGTGTACGTTGTTGGTCATTGGAACGACCTCCATCGCCATGATCATCCTCCCCTTCCGGGGTTGCATACATTTCGTATCCCACATTAAAACTGCGAAGTTCCTTGGCAGGATGGCGGTAGACCTTGTCCATCGGCCAGGGGAGTTTGAAGTGTAAACCGGGCTCCAACACCGCACCGCTGGTGCGTGGTTTGCCGAAGCGTTCGAGAAGGCCCAGTTCGTTGGGGTCAATGATCACAAAGGTGGTCGACAACATCAACATGCCCAACTGAAAGAGCACCAACCAAGCCAACGCTTTTTCGAGGAATTTGTAGAACCATGTATCGGAAACTTTAAAACCAAACTGATAGTCAAGCGCTTGTGCCGCTGTGGTCACCAGTCCGGCGGGTTGTCCCAACAAACCAACCAAACGGCTTTCGTAAAGCGTGCGCTCGGCTTTGGCCTTGGTGCGGGGACGGTAGATTTCGAGGATCAAGTTGACAAAGGTTTCCAGTGTAGAAAGCCCCAGCAAGATGACCATAATCTGAGCCAGCAACTTGTCCAACTTCGTAAACTCGAACCACCCTCCAGCAAATGAAATCACCACCACCACACAGATCACCGATCCAAGCAGCAGATAAGCGCCTCCCGGACGCAACAAACGCAATTTTTCCATGCGTGCGACTCCTGCGCTGTATTTGCCCACCATGAAAAGGATGAGGGCAAGCGCGGCAAAGGACACCATGACGATCGGGGCTTTCCCCAGGTCAGGCTGCAAGGCATCCGGCAACCAATTCCAAAGCATGTAAGCGGCTACCGCCTGACCGATACCGAGCAGAGCGGTAAAGGTCGGCACGAAAAAGCGCTCAAACTGCTCTCTGGCCTTTCGGGCGAGGAAGGTGTCTTCACCTGATTCCTCAAAGAGCGCCGACCTGTTGCGGTCCTTGGCAATCTCTTCGAATTCCATCTTTTCCAACTGCTCGCGGTTTTCCAGGCGCATCTGGAAATAACTGATGGCAGCCACCAGGAATCCCGTGCCCAGGAAAACAGCGCCTACAGCGGACGTCGCAGATTGTGCGATCTTGCCGATAACAGCCGCCACGACACAGGCCACCAGGAGCCCGAGCATGTTGACCATTCCGTTTTTCTGTGTATTGCGTTCCATACTTCGCTTCGTTCCATCGATCCAGGTCGATGGTAGTGTTAATTCAATTCACGACTCTCAAAACTCATCACTGCCAGAGCCATCAAAGCTCCCAGATAGCAAAGGACATACGTAAACGAACGTCCCACATAGGACCAGGGAATCGTCTTATCGTTTTCCAATGCATCCGCCAGCCAGAATAACTGCCAGTTGGGCACCAGGGCATAGACCACCGAGGCCCAGGCTTTGCTGTCCAATCCAGCGGCTTTCATTTGTTCGATGTCTTCAGCGGCCAAAGATTCCATCTCATTCAAATCTATTTTCTTGTTGTCGTTGGCATCGACTTTGGTGATGACCGTGGACAATAGCTGTTTCTGTTCATCCGTAAAGGGTCCGGATTGGACATATTGATGCGACGGAAAAGCCACCCAGGCCGGCTCGGCCCAGCGCCCAAAAAGGTAATCCGACATGAGCCCAACCAGGAACAATAGAGTACAAATGGTCAAGGTAGGGACAATTTCAAGTCGGGTCGAACACACCAAAGCCAACCCCGCCAGCAGCAGAAAAGCACACAGAATGAGGAGAGCTGCAGGAATCAATCGGTAATCCACATCAATATGATCCTCAAACATCGAACCCGCGCGTTCCATGCTGGCGATAATGATAAAAGCAATGGTCGTCAGGATGACTACAAAAGTCACAGCGTCGGAGGTAAAAGTGCGATTCAGAAAGTAATTGGTAAAACCAGCCAGCAAATAAGCCAGTGCGATGGCGCCGGTAAACACAAAGAAAGCGGTCTTGTCCGCCTCACCATAAGCGGTGAAGGAAATCTTGCTGGCGACCAATGCACTCATCAGATTGACATAGGTCAACACCACCAAGGTGGCGGAGAGTCCCACATACTTCCCCAGAATGAACACGATGCGCCCCACAGGTTTGGACAAAACAACCAGGGCGGTTCCGGTTCGGATTTCATGGGCTACCGAGGCGGATGCACTGATGACGGCACCGAACAACCCGACCAACAACAGGGTCGCGAGCACACTGTCCTTGACCAGTTTTGGATCATCACCAAAACCGAAGTAGGGCGTGCTGGCCAGGAACACGGCAAACACAGCAGAGCTTGTCATCAGCAGAAGAAAAATCGGCTGACGCAACAACTCCATAAACGCATTCCATGCTATGGTTCTAAACTGTCTCATCGACGCTATAGATTATAGGGACCGAGGAGAATAATGAACTCCCGGTCCCAGTCAAAGCACAAATTTGGAACAAAAATTCCATTTGAAAAAGGGCTTGTTGGAAATCAAAGTAAAAAAAACGCCCGAAATTGCAAATGGGCGTTTGACGGCACAGACTGGCAGGTAGGTGAATGAAGGTTTGGCGAGGTGCTTTACATTCGAAAGATCTGACTGGACCCTATGCACATCTCTGGACTGCGATAAGTCATTACCGCTCTGGATACGATTCTATACCAAAGGAACACTCGCGATTCACTTTGAAGATTCTTGGGCACATAGGGTTACAGTTTAAAAAATGGATGGCATGTATGAAGCAGTTAGCTACACCGTTGACCGATGGCATCCAAAGCGGTAATGACTTACCGCAGTCCAGAGCCGCATTCACCGTTTGCCACGGTCTGGAAGC
>JAQCFT010000090.1 GCA_027619545.1 Verrucomicrobiota bacterium
AAAGCGTGCTAACCCTTAAAACAAAAAGCCGTGGGCTGTGGTTCCTGAATATTCATCGATCCTGTGTTTATTCGGCTTTTCTTGTGTAATGATGATGCAACCCGCCAACCTTCGGGATGGCTACGACCTTTCCTTGACCAGATGGTTCGATTGGTCTCGGTTCCGGACTATCCTGATCCAATGACAAGTGGCATCGGCTTTTGTGGTAGTAATTGAAATAGGATTTCAACACGCTTCGAAGATGCTGTTCATTGAAAATGATCACATGATCCAAGCAATCTCGTATGATTGAACCGATGACCCGTTCACAATATGGATTCTGCCAAGGACTCTGAAAAGCAGTTTTCACTTCCTTTATTCCCATTCCTTTGATTCGATTCGTGAACATTTTGCTGTAGATTCGATCGTTGTCCCTTACGAGATATTTTGGTGCAGTGTCCCATGGAAATGCCTCTACGATCTGCTGAGTTGTTCAAGTCCCACTCGGATTTTTTGTCACATTAAAATGAACAACTCGACGCCGTTCGTGGATCAGGACAACGAAGACATATAGCACACGGAAGGTGGCCGTAGGAACCGTGAAGAAGTCGATGGATGCCATCGCTTTGGCTTCATTGTTCAGAAAGGCTTTCCATGTTGGTGACGGTCTTCCTTTCCTTTTAACACGGTAACGATCCACGGTTGCCTTGCTGACTGCTACTCCGATTTTTTTGAGTTCACCGATAATACGAGGTGTTCCCCATGTTGGGTTGGCTTTGTTCATAGTGCGGATCAGGTCTTGTATTTCCTGACTAACGCACGGTCTGCCCGGTCCTCGGTTCCGGGATTTGTTTGCCCAATACCTTTTGAACCTCCTTTTGTTCCAGTCGACGACAGTTCTGGGGTTG
Source organism: Verrucomicrobiota bacterium (assembly GCA_027619545.1). Classification (GTDB taxonomy): domain Bacteria; phylum Verrucomicrobiota; class Verrucomicrobiia; order Limisphaerales; family AAA164-E04; genus AAA164-E04. The sequence goes on from JAQCFT010000090.1 coordinate 888, forward strand.
GCGATCACCAAGAAACCCTGCCATCCTTTTACCAGCTTCGAGCAGGTTACCCAAAATAATCGGTCCGGTTCCGTGAATCTTGGTTTTGGCCTACTTCGTTTCAACACCATCAGTTGGTGTTTGAGCGTGAGATTCTCCATCATTAGGGAATTCCGTTGTCGGAGTATTCCCATCAGCCATTTTGAAATAATTTCCATCCAATCAATCATGTGAATTGAGCCTATTGGCCAGTGTCATAACGTCAACGGGATCAACTGCGGTGAATTTTCAGGAACCACAAGGGAACTTCTGTTCTTTAGTCGTTGTGGTGAAATGCGACTCCAACGACCTGAAGTGCTGTACCCGATCCAGAGGTTGGTTTGCTACCTCAGCAAAGTTGGATTCGGTGAATTTCCGGTGGAACTTGTCAAGGGAGTACTAACGGAGTACGTCCTAGTAGTAGTGGTGTACTGAGGGAGTAGTGGCTCCAGAGGTTGGACTCGAACCAACAACCGATCGGTTAACAGCCGATTGCTCTACCATTGAGCTACTCTGGATCCCAGATGGAGTTGGGAATCTAAGAATCGACGGGAGGTTCGTCAATAGCTTTTAGCGGGTTTTTGTTACTTTTTTGTGGTTTGGTCGGCAATGGCTGCCTTCTTAGTCGGTTTGAATGATTTCGATGCCTCGTTGGCGGAGGGGTTCCAGGCTTGATTGGGGGGCTCGGGCGTCGGTGATGATGGTGTCGACTTGGTCGAGTTCGCAGAGGTGGGAGACGGATTTGCGGCCGAATTTGGTGTGGTCCAGGCAGAAAATCACTTTCTGCGCCGCCCGGATCATTTCTTTTTGAATGTCGATGAGAAGATTATGGGAGTTGGTGATGCCTTCTTCGGTGATGCCGCCGGATCCCATAATGGCGATGTCCGCATGGATGCGGGAAAAGGATTCAACAGCTAAGGGACCTACCAATACGCCCAGTCTGGGGTAAATCACTCCTCCCGACAGGATCACTTCCACCATGCCGTTGGATGCGTAGAGATTGGCGACGGGGAGGGAGTTGGTGATGATCTGGGGGGATTTGGTTTCCAGGTGTTTGGCGACGTGATAGGCCGTGGTGCCGGCGTCGATGATCACACTTTGATTGCCTGGGATGTAGTCTGCGCAGGTTTTGCCGATTTTTTCCTTTTCGTCGATCTCGTGGGTGTCCCGTTCGGAGAAGATGAATTCCTCGGATTTGGGCTGGATCAGGCGCGCTCCGCCATGGGTGCGCTTGAGCTGACCTTTGGATTCAAGGTATGTCAGGTCACGTCGGACGGTGGATACGGATGCATCCACCAATTCGGACAGTTCTTCCAGTGAGGAGAACTCCGCTTTTTGCAGGTGCTCGGTGATTCGTTTCTGACGTTCTTCCGCTTGCATGTTTTTCTTTGGTTTAACCGCATCACCGCAGTGGCGGGATCTTTGAGATTTTACAGATTTTCGCAGATTGTTTTTTGGAAATGCTTGGCAATTATTAACGCCAATTCCTTCCTTTCACGTGAGGGTAGGCCTATGAGTTATACAACGACTTGCCTCAACATCTGCGCTAATCTGCGAAATCTGCGGTTAATATAATGCGAATTTCTGAGGCTCAACTTTGCACAATGTCACCGAACCGTCACTCAAAAACGTTCAAAATCTATCAAATATGCTATCTCATAGCATATTGATTTTAATGGATCTTGTTGGAAATGAACATGAGGGTCGCTTGAGTGGTAGAAAATGGAAGATATTGAGAGTTATTTCTTGACTTTTTTCTCGATTTGGAAGATTGTGGATCTTATAAACAAGCTTATGTCCATTCCAACGACCATACCGCATCGAGCTGTTGTCGAGCATTGGGTACGCCAGTCGGTGTATCAGCGGCTTGGCAAGTCCATGCCGCGCGTGGCGCAGGCGTCGAATCCGCTGGTGGTGAACGTCAGCGCTCGCCATTGTCATCTGACGCAGGAAGCGGTGGAGGCTTTGTTTGGTCCGGGGCATCAACTTTCCGTTCACAAGTGGCTGTATCAGGATGGCCAGTTTGCGGCCAAAGAAACCGTGACGCTGGTTGGTCCTCGCAGTCGGGTGATTTCCAATTTACGTATCCTCGGCCCTTGCCGAACCTTGAATCAGGTTGAGCTGGCTTACACAGATGCCATTGCATTGGGATTTGATGTTCCGATGCGCAGTTCGGGGAGTATAGAAGGAACGCCGGGAGGCATGCTGATGGGGCCCAAGGGATTCTTTGAAATGAATGAGGGTGTGATCCGCGCCTTGCGGCATGTGCACATGGCGCCTGAGGATGCCAAGTTTTACGGGGTGAGCCAGGGGGATTTCATGAAGATGAAAGTCGGTGGTCCTTGTGCGATGACCTTTGACGAGATGTTGGTGCGTGTGGATCCGAGTTTCAAGTTGGAGGTACACATCGACACGGATGAGGGGAACGCGTGCAATTTATTACCGAACACCCCGTGTGAACTTTTGAAGTAAGCATCGAATCGTTAATAAAACTATTTTTCCAAAAATCGTATAATCCAAAACAAAATCATTATGAGTGAAGCATTAGGCATGATTGAAACCAAGGGCTATGTCGGCGCGGTGGAAGCCAGCGACGCCATGGTCAAGGCCGCGAACGTGCGGCTTGTCAAAACCATCCCCATCGGGGGAGGCATGATCACCGTTCTCGCACAGGGCGATGTGGGTAGCGTGAAGGCGGCAGTGGATGCCGGTTCCAACGCGGCAGCTCGCGTCGGCGAGTTGATCAGTTCGCATTTGTTGGCTCGTCCGCATGACGACCTGTTGAAGGCCTTCGTGACCGATGGCAAGGCGAAGAAGTAATTCGCAAGAAACCAATAGAATTTTAACGAAAAGACATTATGGCAAATCAAGCAATTGGCATGATCGAAACGCGTGGACTTTGCGCCATGCTCGAAGCATGTGACGCCGCCTTGAAAGCGGCCAACGTCACCATGGTGGGGTGGGAAAAAGTTGGTTCAGGATTCGTGACCGGATTCTTCCGTGGCGATGTCGCCGCAGTGAAGGCCGCCACAGACGCCGGTGCCGCCGCCGCATCTCAAGTCGGTGAAGTGATTGGTGTTCAGGTGATCCCTCGTCCGCATGAAGATCTCAGCGGATTAGGTCCTTGGCTGAAGCAATAAGCAACCGGTTGTCAGTCGAATTTGGCTTCTTGCCTGTTCGAGGACAACACATTGAATGATCTCAAGTTGATTCGTAACGCATGAAGATATTGGTCGCAAATTTAGGTTCGACGTCCTTGAAGTGGCGCTTGTTTGCCTTTAATGGGCAACAATCCGAAGTGCTGCACAAGGGCGGGCTTGAACGCGTGACTGATTATCCCTCGGCGATCAACGACTGTCTTGGTCAGCTCAAGGAAGCCGGCGCCATTCAGGACGAATCGGAACTGACGGCCGTCGGTTTCAAGACGGTGTTGGCCCAAACAGTGTCGGGCTGTGTGGAGTTGACGGATGCGGTTCTCCAGGACATGGAGGGCGGCAACCTGATTGCTCCTGCCCACAATCCGCCTTACCTTACGGGGATTCGTCTCTTTGCGGAGCGGATGCCTCAAACGCCACTGGTCGGCCTTTTTGAAACGGCCTTTTACCAATGGATCCCTGAAACCGCCAAACGTTATGGCGTGCCTCATTCCTGGCATCAAGCCGGGGTTCGGCGATGGGGATTTCATGGTGCCAGCCACAAGTTCATGGCGGAGCGTTCCGCTGAATTGTGTGGTCGCGAAGATATCGCACATCGTGCGCGTCAGTTGTACGTCGATGCCGGCAACAGCACGGTGGGGGATGCCGATTTCCGGGTGATTTCCTGTCATCTCGGCGGTAGTTCATCGGTGACGGGGATTCGCAACGGGATTGCGATCGGTAACAGCATGGGGTTGAGTCCTCAATCAGGATTGCCACACAACAATCGTGTGGGAGATCTGGATGCGATGGCGATTCCGTTCATGATGCAGAAAAAGGGATTAACCCTGGAGCATGTGATACGAGATCTCTGCAGCGAGGGGGGATTGAAAGGGGTTTCAGGCGGATACAACGACCTGCGCGACATTCAATCCGAAGCCAACAAAGGCAATGAAGACGCTCAGCTGGCGCTGGACTTTTTTGTTGCGGAAGTCAGGCGATGGATTGGTGCCTATTATCTGGAATTAAACGGTATTGATGCTCTTGTGTTCACTGCCGGTATCGGTGAGAACCAGGCCTCCATGCGAACAGCCATCTGCGAAAACCTCGGCAACCTTGGAGTTTATCTGGACCCGGAAGCCAATGAGTCCTGTCGGGCCACTGAAGCGGTGATCAGTCATGAGGATTCACCTGTAAAGATCATGGTCATTCCCACCAATGAAGAACTGGTGGTGGCCAGAGAAGTAAAACGATTTTTGGAAAAGAACTCTTAACAACGCACAACATAATCTTATGTCAAATCAAGCAATTGGAATGATCGAAACACGCGGTCTGATCGCCCTCGTCGAGGGAACGGACGCGATGTTGAAGGCGGCGAATGTCAAGCTCGCCGGTCCGATGAAACAAGTCGGCAATGCCCTGGTTTCCGCAGTGGTTGTTGGTGATGTGGCGGCTGTCAAAGCCGCGACGGATGCCGGCGCCGAAGCCATTAAATCTGTTGGCGGCGAATTGGTCAGTGTGCACGTGATCGCACGTCCGCACTCCGACATCGACGCTGTATTGCCCGGTTGACTCCGGCTGTCCTAATCCGTAAAACCGCGCATGTTTCTCGCACGAGTCGAAGGAGCGGTGGTTGCCACCAAGAAGGATCCCTCCATGTCGGGACAAAAGCTATTATTGCTTCGTCCCCAATTGGTCGATGACCAGGATCCGACGCAGTTTCGGCCCGGTAAAAACACCATCGTGGCCGTCGACAGCGTCGGCGCGGGGGTGGGCGAGATGGTGCTTTTCTGTCAGGGAAGCAGCGCTCGGCTGGCGCCCAATATGAAGAGTGCGCCAGTGGACGCGGTGATCATTGGCATCGTCGATACCGTCGATGTGAAAGGGGAACAAATATTCAACGCACGGACTTAAGTGGCGAACCCAGTCAAATTTGAATCTGCCAGCGGTAGGGCCGCGGTGCTCCGCGGCTGTGGGGCGTCCGTTAGCGCTGTGGGGCATCCAAGGTTCAAGTATGCTTCGACGTTGAGCGGCGGACACGCAGCAGCGTATCCCTACCAGCCAGGAGCCTTCGGCTCCGGCTGTTGTGCGACCGATGGCGTTAGGGGCGGCCACCTTAGGTTCAAGGTTGCCGCGGCGTTGAGCGACGGACGCGCGGCAGCGCATCCCTACCAAAATAACATTTGTTAAACATTTTTTTATCATGAGTTCACAGATCAACGAGGCAGTCATTCGCGATGTTATCACGGAAGTGCTGAGCAGGCTTGGGAGCAACGGCAGCGCCGTGAGCCCCGCACCTGCACCTGCGCCTTCCGCACCGACCGCTTCGTCCTCTTCTTACGCACCGCCTTCATGCGGGTGTAATAGCGGACGTTCCGGTGGCAAACATGGCGTGTTCGCAACCGCGAATGAAGCGTGCGATGCCGCGCAGCAGGGCTTCCTCCAACTTCAGAAGAAGGGCATCGCAGCCCGCCGCAAGGTCGAGGAAATCATCAAGACCATGTGCGCGGATCGCGCGAAGGAATGGGGACGCATCGAACTGGAAGAATCCAAGATCGGACGGCTGGATCACAAGATTGAAAAGCTCCAGATTATCGGACTTGTTCCCGGGGTGGACTGGATACGGCCTGATGCCCGCAGCGGTGACCATGGGATTACTTTGGAGGAATACACTCCCTTCGGTGTGGTTGGAGCGATTACGCCATCGACCCATTCGATTCCGACACTGGCTGGTAATATTGTGAACATTGTCGCCGCCGGTAATTCGGTGGTGTTCAATGCGCATCCCTCTGCGGCACGTTGTGCGGCGATGGCAGTGCGTGAGTTCAACAAGGCCATCGAACGCGAAACTGGCATTCACAACCTGGTGTGCATCATCGAAGAACCCACGCTGGATTCATTCAAAGAACTTTGCGCACACGAGGCTGTCCGTTTGTTGTGTGTGACGGGTGGTCCCGGTGTGGTTAAAGCGGCCATGCAAACCGGCAAAAGAGCCATCTGTGCAGGGCCGGGCAATCCTCCCGTACTTGTCGATGATACGGCCTGTTTGAAACGTGCCGCTGAATCGATCATCCAGGGTGCTTCCTATGACAACAATTTGTTGTGCATTGGTGAAAAGGAAGTGTTCGCTTTGGAGCATATTGCCGATGATTTGATGCAGGCGATGCAGACGGCAGGGGCCGTTCGATTGAATGCTGCGCAATTGGATCAATTGACTCGGGCAGCCTTTACCTTCAAGGAAGGACAGGGAGCTGGTTGTCCGCATCCGGTGGTCAACAGGGATCTTATCGGTAAAGATGTCAGTGTTCTGGCTGAAGCCGCCGGTATCCAGGTTCCGGATGGCACTGATTTGCTCTTTGCGGAAACAGACGAAAATCATCCTTTTGTCGATGAAGAGCAAATGATGCCCTTCATTCCGATTGTGCGGGTTGGTTCTGTCGATGAAGGTATCCGGGCAGCGCTGAAGGCTGAGCACAATTACAGACATACCTCCATCATTCACTCCCACAATGTCAATCACATGACGGCGATGGCGCGTGCGCTGGACACAACCTTGTTCATCAAGAATGGACCTTGTGGTGCCGGTCTCGGGCTGGGTGGTGAAGGTTATCTGAGTTTTTCCATCGCAACGCCGACCGGAGAAGGCGTGACCAATCCAAGGACATTCACCCGTGTGCGACGTTGCGTGATGGTGGACAACCTGCGGATTTATTGATCAAACAAACCAGCCGACGAAACACCTCGAAAGAAGGAACGAACCTATGCAACTCGCGCGCGTTGAAGGAAGCATGATCGCCACCCGCAAGCATCCCAGCTTGAACGGATGGCGCATGTTGATCTGTCAACCGCTCGATGCCGAGGGCAAGGCCGAGGGAACCCCGATCATCGCGATTGATCCTTATGGCGCGGGCATGCATCAGAAAGTGATCGTGTCCTCCGATGGTTTGACAGCACGCAAATTTGTGGGAGACGATTTGAGTCCCGTGCGGCAGATCATCATCGCCATTGTGGACGAGACAACGGAGGAACAAGCCGCATGAGATTGGGAAGTGTGATTGGTCGCGTGACCTTGAGCCAGACGATTCCTCAATTGAAAGGGGCACGTTGGTTGGTGGTCAGTCCGCATAACCGAGAACATTTTCAATCCGGGGCCGAGCCCCTGAACACGATCACCGAGGAACCTTCCCTGGTGGTTTATGACAACCTGGGCGGTGGAGTGGGAGACACCATCGGATTCGTGGAAGGCCGCGAAGCCGCATCGCCCTTTGATCCGCCCATCCCCATCGACGCAATCAATGCTGCGTTGGTGGATGAAACTTTTTACACACCCAAAGAAGACGCATGAAAAAGATAATCAGCGCCAAAGATGTTGAAGCACTTTTGAGACAAGGGAAATCCGCCGACGCGATTGCTGCCGACGCCATTCTCACACCTTCCGCCAAGGACTTGTTGAAGTCTGCCAGACCCGGAGGGCGAGTGGTTTCAAGTTCGGCAGCAGCGACGATGATCAAGTCGCAGGGGCCGATTTCGGCAAGCAGTTCCCAGTCCGATCTCGACGCCTTTTTCCGCACGGCGGACATGGAAGAACTCAAGGAGCAGATCTGCGACGTGGGCCGACGCATGTGGCAGCGCGCTTACGTGGACGGTAATGGTGGCAACATTGCGATCCGCGTGGCGGACGATTTGGCTCTTTGCACACCAACTTTGGTGTCCAAAGGATTCATGAAACCAGCCGATCTTTGTCTGGTGGATCTTGATGGCAATCAGAAAGCCGGTGAAAAAAAACGCACCAGCGAAATCCTGATGCACTTGGAGATCATGAAGCGCCAGCCCCGCGCCAAAGCGACCGCACATTGCCATCCGCCGCATGCCACCGCTTACGCCGTGGCCGGAGTGGAACCGCCCACCTGTATGATTCCGGAGATCGAGGTGTTCATCGGCAAAGTACCCATTGCGCCTTATCGCACACCGGGAACCCCGGAGATGGGCAAACTGGTTGCCGACTTGGTGGATAAGCACAATACCGTCTTGATGGGAAATCACGGTGCGGTGTCCTGGAGTCACCTGACGGTTGAGGACGCCTATTTCAAGATGGAGATTCTTGAGGCTTACTGCCGCACCATCTGGGTGGCGTCCCAATTGGGTACACCACTCAAGACCATGGATCCCTCTCAGTTGAAGGATTTGCTGAACATTAAGCAAAACCTCGGTATTCCCGATCCGCGCTTTGGTTTGAAGGAATGCGAACTTTGTGACAACCAGGAATGGCGTCCGGGCGTGACCTGTGCCGTTCCGCCCCATGATGAAGTGGCGGATGTCGCCAAAGATTCCAGCTCCGAAGCCGCTGTCCAGGCCATCACCGATCAGATCATGGCCAAACTTGCTGCCAAGTAGAACTATTTCAACCTGACAAAAACGAAGTCTAATATGAAAGTCAGTATCATTGGAGGAGGAGGAAGAGTCGGATCATGCGCTGCGTTCGCTTTGCAGTGCGGTGCGATTGTTTCCGAGATTCAACTCATCGACGCCAACCAGGCCATGGCCGAAGGCGAAGCATTGGATTTGATGCATGGTTCCGCGTTTACCGCCGATCAGAAGATCTATGCCGGTAGTTACGAAGAGGCGGCTGATTCCGATATCTTTTTGATCACCGCCGGACTTCGCCGCAAACCCGACGAATCCCGACTCGATCTGATCAACCGTAACGTGGCTTTGTTTGCACAAATCCTGGAGAGCATCAAACAAGCCGGGATGCGTAATGACGCGATCGTCTTTGTGGTGTCCAATCCAGTGGATATTTTGACGCACCTCGCGGTTCAAAAGTTAGGCTTACCCTGGCAGCAGGTGATCGGATTGGGAACCATGCTGGATTCCACACGCTTCAGCTCCTTGATTGCTGAAGCACTTAAAGTGGCTCCGACACAGGTCAAAGCGTTGACTCTGGGTGAACATGGTGATTCCATGGTTCCGATTTGGTCTTCTTCATCCATCAACGGATTGCCGTTGACCGAATATCCCGGTTGTGGACCGGCTTTTCAAAATCAGATTTTTACCCGCACACGCGGCAGCGGTGCGGAGGTGATCAGTCGCAAAGGCGGCGCCGGTTACGCCGTGGGTATTGCGATCCGCGACGTGATCCATGCCATCGCGCTCGATCAAAAACGTATCCTGCCCGTTTCCTCTTTGGTGCAGGGTGTCTACAATGTGCGTGATGTGTGTTTCAGCGTCCCGACCGTTGTGGGCCGCAAGGGCGTGTTGGATCAAGTGGAATTGAAGCTTTGGCCGAAAGAACTAACCGGTCTGCAGCAATCCGCCCGCGCGCTCAAGGAAACCATGGCCAAGGTTCAGCTTTGAGTTAAATGTCTTTTTTCCGCATCACCGCTTTACGGGATCTATGAGATGACGCAGATTGCCGCAGATGAAGTCGTTATTACAGGGCGGTTTTGCCCATACAGGCAACCGTTTTTAAGTGATCTCGTTTGTTCTGTTGTTGGCGGCTTTGTTTGGGAGGATGAAATATGATGAAGTCTTTGGATCAGAAACTGGCTGAAATCAAGGCCAACCCGAGTTCACGCGCCTTCATCATTGCGGATGCCAAGGACGCCGACATGGCGTTTGGGGTAAGGGCTACTGGAGGACGTCACTACCTTTCCAATCGAGGTGAACGTCCCGCCAGATTTTCTCCTGAGATATGGAGTCGGGATGAATTCGGCTACCGTAATTTACCCGAGTTTCTTGATATTATCCGCGAGGTCATTCGACAGGAGAAGGTGGACATCGTTCTGATGTCGGCTTACGTGAGTGAACTGCTGGCGATCAAGGAAGGTCTTTTCAAAAATTCTCCCATTACGCCCGCAGCACGTGCCAATGACGCGACCGATGTCTGGGCGATTCGTCACGGGTGTTACACAGCGGAACCCGCACAACCTTTTCGTTCGGCCAGTATTGATCATATTCAATGTGGACAAAATGAGTGTGATCGTAGCACGGGCGAATTTCCAGGCGCTAATCTCGGGCTTTATTCGGTCACTTTTGTCAATGAGCTGGAGCAGGACAAAGCCACACTGAACGCTTTCAAGGCATTTCGCGAAGAAGCCGAAGCCAAGCAGTTTCGTTACTTTCTCGAAGTCTTTAATCCGAACGTTTCGACGGGTATTGCCCCGGAGAAACTGGGTGAATTTATCAATGACCAGATCCTTCGCAGCCTGGCGGGGGTGACCGAAGCCGGGCGTCCGGCATTTCTTAAGATTCCCTATCATGGACCCCGTGCCATGGAGGAGTTGGTGCAGTACGATCCCAACATGATTGTGGGTGTGCTTGGTGGCAGCGCCGGGACGACCTATGATGCCTTTCGACTCATTCATGATGCGCAGAAATACGGTGCGCGCGTGGCATTGTATGGAAGAAAGATCAACCAGGCCGAGCATCAATTGGCCTTCATTGAGATGTTGCGCTTGATCACGGAAGGAGTGATCGAACCTATGGAAGCCGTGCATGCCTACCACGGTGTGCTGCAGGCCAAAGGCATCAAAGCCCATCGATCGCTTGATCGCGATCTGCAACTCACAGAGCAAGCGATGAGCTACGATGAAACCAACAAGTCGAAATCGACCGTGGTGGTTACGGGGGGCGTGCCCAAATCTGAGAAGGGAGCTGAGGTGAAGGGGAGTCCGGACGTCTTACAGCCGCGCAGTCCCGCCACTGCGGGATCCCGACCAACGGAATCTGATTGGCCGGTCAAGTCTGATGGGAAACCTGATTTTACCGCAATGGATTCCGCTCAACGCCGAGCCTATGATCGTGCTCGCTTAAAGCGTATGTTCGGGTAGTTGGATTGGGGGCTTTTTTATTCTCACGCCTGTCCCGCGAGCGGGACTCGAGACGCGGGGGCGCTGAGGTTTTTATCTTATTGTTTTCTGCACTACTTTTTCTTGGCGGGAAGAGCGGGTGATCGACCGTTGTTCTGAATAACCTTCCGTAAATGATGACCAGGAGTGTGGGGACATGGTCAAAAGGGAATAAAAAAGGTGCTGGGCGCTTCATGTATGAAACTTGGGCTAAAGTGATGATTACGCGTCTATAACGTTTGCCAGAAGTAATTTCAGAAAAAACTCTGCGCCACTGCGTCCCTAGCGAAGCGGGCGTGAGAATAAGAAGCAACAGCGAGCCGTTATGCGCACATACTTTTGGCAATCAGTATAAGGTTCTTTCTCGTGTTTTCCGCCATTGTCTGGGGTGTGGCCGTAGTGGGCGTATTCGTCCCATGGTCGAATGCTTCAACCATGTTGCAGGGTTTGGGAGCACGACCTATTGCATACGATCCAATGCTCGATTATTGGCTCAGGATGGCCGCGGGTGCATTCACTCTCATCGGTGGATTATTTGCTGTGGCGGCCATTCGGCCCGAAAAATATCAATCAATGATTCCATGGCTTGGGATGCTCATGATCATCGAAGCACTCATCCTATTGACGCATGGATTACGGTTGGGATTGCCTTTGTTGCCATTTTGCGCCGATGTGACTGCATGCTTTGTGGGGGGGGAGGGATACTCTGGAATTCGAAAAGCACAGAACAATGTCGCCAATAAGCAACCGAGACAAATCGCCATACATGATCTTGCGAAATCTGTGATTGTTTGATTTTCTTGTTCATGAAAACTAAAACGAAATTCCAACCTGGATTCCGGATTTCTGCCATGGATGTGGGCATCTTGGTTGCGGGTGTGATGGGTGCTTCGATTGTCTGGTCTTCAAGCGTTCTTTGGGCATTGATTATCCTGTTTGTGGTCGCTCATTTCTTCATGTTTTGTAATATTTTCAGAATCCCGCGTCGTCCGGAATTGATATGGGCGGGTACTTTCATATCCCTTTCATTCATGACAATTGTTTTTGAATTGCCAGGGTGGTTGATCACTGCAGGAACTTCTTTTGGATTGGCTGCCATCTTGATTCGACAATCCATGAGAAGGCCTGATTACCACGGGGTGGCTTGGCAAAAAATAAATCCCGGATTGCGCGATTGGTGGGAAGAGCGGGGGACACTAAAGAAGCCTGAAGATACCCACGGATAGATCCTTCATGAGGGAGGAGAAAGGGTAGGTTGTTTTCCGAAGGTTTCCATAGGGTATCGAGCTATCACATTTCAAACGGACTTTTGTGGTATCTGATGAAGTGTGATTGAATCAGCCCGTCACTTTGACAAAACCATCGACAATTCAGTTGTTGTCGGTCAGTCAAACAGGGCGGTACCGGTTACGGACCGCCACTGTGGATACTGTGGGGCGAACGACTGTTCGTTGGTTGGATTTTGAGGTGGATTCGCCGCTTGGGGACGGGGGGACAATGGTTAGCCCGATCCGGCTGATTTGGCCGATGGGTCGGATCGTTTTATGGTTTGCCGAGCAACCTTTTCATCGCAGGGAGCAGCACATCCTCGACCTCTGGTGCGACCTTGGAAGCTCGGGGGCTGTCCTCGTAGCCGCCTTGGCCGTATTGATCCTTGGTGCAGATGTAGCCCATGGCGTATTCACCGTAGGCGGCCATGGCCACAAAACGATCAGGTTGCATGGCCTGGGCTTTGAGTTGGTATTCCACTGCAAGCTCTCCGGGCATAAACAGCACGCTGGCGTCGTTTAGAGTCAGGCAGTGGATGTCCAGTTGCTCTCCAGCTTTGCAACGTCGCAGCCAGATCAGGTCTTTCGCGACATAGGTCAGTTGTTGCGGATCGGCGGTTGGGTCTTTTAGTTGGTTCAACAGTTCCGTCTCATTCAGATGTTTTGCCACGGGGAGTGCGACTTTTTGGCTGTTCCATTGAAGGTCGCTGGCTTTGACGGGGGTTTTGACTGTTTCAGTCAGAGCCTTGGACATGCCTGCTGCAAGCCGGACAGCCAATACTTGGCGGTTCTCGGGGGATCCGTCGTTGTATTTGCCCGCTCCCACATTCCCGCCAGCTCCGGTAAAGTGCACATGTGGGATGCCATTGAGGGTTGTTTCCCGGAGGTAACGCGCCATGCCCGGGAAATCGGGATGTGCGATGCCAGTGAGGTAATAACTTTGGGGGTGGGTGGCATACCAAGTGAGGACGACCACCGGCTTGTCTTCGTTCCAGAAGCTCATGCTTTTCACCATCGGGTCGATGGTTCCCTCCGGTTCGGCTCGTAAGGCCGGATCTTTGCAGGCGGTGTACCGGACCGCCTTGACTTTACCATCGGGGCCCATGATGCGGCGTGTCGAGGCGACTTTTTCCACACGCGCCTGGCCTAGTCCCAGGTGGGTGATTTTCTGGGCGTTTGATGCTGCTTCGGCAGCCGCTTTTGCCGTTCGGAGAATGGTTTGGCGTGCAAAGGTGGCGTCGAACATGATGCCAGCCAGATCTTGCTCTGCCATCATGCTTTCCACACTGAAATCACATCGGGGGGCGTCGTGTTGGTGAAGGGTGTGGACGGTGACCCGGTCCGGGGTGGTGTTGACTGCTTCAGCCAACGCTTTGCGCCATTCCTTTTGGCCGTCGTTGCTGATACCGATCCAATCCACCGCACATAAGACGACGGGTGCGTCATTGCCCAACAACACGATGCCGCGAGCCGTCAACGGCATACCGATGGCATCGCAGTTGGTGTAAGCGAGCGGGGTGTCAAGGGGAGGAGTCGCATCCACCACGAACACGCCGACGCGCAGTGGGGTATCCTGGGAATGGATCTGAATAAATCCAATCCATCCGAAGATCAGACCTGATAATAGCCGAAACACACTGCAATGTGGGGTCATGGGCGACATCATGAATGAAATGGATTGCGTCCGCAAACATTTCGTTGAAGAGAACTCATCGGACATTCCTGGCCCG
>JAQCFT010000091.1 GCA_027619545.1 Verrucomicrobiota bacterium
CAGCCAGCTTGCTCAGGCTCTCTTTCACAATCGGCACCTTGCCCTCAATATTGTCCTGCAGCTTCCGATCACACTTTGGCTGCGGCTTGGTTTAAAGTCCGCGCATCGCTACTCGATCAAATGCAACATCGTAAATCCAAGCAATTGCGTCGAAGGAAACTGCATCTGAATTCACGCTTGCGCCGTGTCGGGTCCTAAGTGTGCCCAATGACTCCTCCGGCGAGCAGCCGGAGGAGTCGATTACTGCTCGAATCCAAATTTCATCCATCCGACAGCCGTTCTTTCCCAAGTGGCAGGCTGGCTGGACTCTTATGAATCAAAACCCGTTTCAAACATATGTGCTTTCCTGAACCTTATCTCCTTCAGATCTTGTGTCTCCGTTTATGACTTCTATCCATCACAAGCAGGTCGGTCAAATCGGCTTCTCACAAATTCGGCTCCCCTCCTGCAGGCCGCACACCAGCCCCATCCCCAATCAATCTTGAATTTCATAGCTGACACATCACCAAAAACGTCCGATTGTCTCAACCTTCGAATGGAGAAATTCCTTGTGCGTTTACTGAGTTCGAAGTCTGAAAAATTTTGCTGGTTCAGACAAGTTGACTTCGATGGTTCCCGCACCTTGATGGTCTATCCACTGGAGTGCACCCATGGTTTGGCTGGATTGCAGTAAATAGCCCGAGGGAATAGTGAATCGCAGGACGCCTCTTTCAACGCGTTCCCAACTCAGTGTCGGTGGAAGCGAATTGCCGATCCGGATTGCATTGAAGCTACGAACCGCAATGGTAGCATCCGCTACAGTTATTCCAACGCGGCCAGGAGGCAGAATCGTGGATGCAGTCGCTGAGATTTGCGGTCGGGACGGTTTTTTTGCACCATACGCCCATGCGGTAAGACTCAATTTTTTTCCAACCACATCAAACTGGATGTAGATATCCTTATCGCCCCAGGGATTAAATGAGCCATCGAATTTGAATTGAATCATTTTAGGCGTTGGGGTTCCGTTGCCTTCCCAAAGAGTCAGTCCGTGATCATTCACTCCCGCCATGTAGGAATCATCTCCTTCATTTTGCCAGTGAGACGACACCATGATGGTGCCAGGTTGTTGGTTCAAACCGCGAACCAGCAAACGGATGGACACATCACCTATCAAGACCGGTTCAATGGGGCTTATCACACTGCGTCCTTCGGTGGTCAGGGTGTAACTTCTACGGACGACTTCCGCACTGCTGGTGGCACCCCACATTGGAATGACTTCCCAAGTGACAGGGCTGCCATCCGTAGCATCCCCGTCCGCAAAATCTTCCAGAAAATACGGCACTTCCTCCTGTTCTTGTCCTAGCATTGCGTTACACATGATCAATAAATAGACAACCGGCAAAGCCCCTAATGCGGTTTTGACTGCCGCGAGAGTCAAGAACCTGCGAGTTTTGTGGTTGAATTTCGTCGATGTTTTTTTGGTGTGTTTCATAGAGAATATCATTGGGTTTTGTATCGTTTTCATGGAAACATTTTGATGCGTTAGCATCCCTCTGCTTCTTTTGGCGACGTTATTGGCGAGGAACGGACATTTTTTTTTAGGAATCCGAGATGTAGCAGGATTTAGCCGTGGCAAATTCAATGCTCAGGAGATTTAAGGAGGAAAGTAGTTGTATCGAACAAGGCGCTGTGACAGACAGAAACTTATTTTTACCTTGGCTATGGTTCAGCCGCTTTCAGTACTGGTCAATCAGCTTGCCGTCTGACATGATGACCATGTGGGCGATGTAACTCGTATTTTGGAACGTGTCGGTCAGGGTGATCTAACAGCCGCAAGCAATTTGCTACCCTTGGTGTATGCGGACCTAAGATTATTGGCGGCGCGCAAGATGTCCAAAGAGAGACCCGACCACACACTTCAACCGACCGCCCTAGTTCACGAAGCATGGTTGCGTTTAAACCAATCCGATCATCAGGAATGGAAAGGCCGAGAACACTTTATCAGAGCAGCTGCCGAAGCCATGCGACGGATTTTGGTGGAGAACGCCAGACGCAAGCTGAGGCTTCGTCACGGCGGACAGCACCAGCGGGTTCATTTGGAAGTGTATAATCTTCCTATTGCCGAGGACGACGAGAAATGCCTGCAAGTCCATGAAGCCCTCGGCCGGTTTGAGCAAGCTTACCCCCGAAAGGCTGAAGTGGTAAAGATGCGCATGTTCATTGGGCTGGAGGTTCGGGAAATTGCCGTTGCTTTGAATGAATCAGAAAAAACCGTTCAAAGAGATTGGGCGTTTGCAATGGCATGGCTATCTCGAGAATTCCAGAAAGAGATTTGATACAATTTAATGTCCGTTCTGGGATGAAAATGTCGCCAGAATAAGAGGAGTGATGGATCAGATTCAGGCATGAGCAAATCCAATCAGCAAATTGAAATTCTTTTTGAAGCAGCGCTGGACCTCGAGACCAACGAGGAAAGAGCAAGCTTTCTAGCCCAGGAATGCCCGGATTCGGATTTGCGCAGGGAAGTTGAAGCTCTCCTGGAAAACTTCCAAACTCCGGACCGAATCTTCTCGAAATGGTCGGATACCGCTGAGACAAGCTCTGAAGAAAACATTGGGAGCGTGATCGACCGCTATCGCTTGTTGGAAAAAATTGGTGAAGGCGGTTGTGGAGTGGTCTACGTGGCGGAGCAAACCGAGCCGGTGCGGCGGAGAGTGGCTTTGAAGATCGTTAAACTTGGGATGGATACCAGGCAGGTGGTCGCACGATTTGAAGCGGAGCGACAGGCCTTGGCTGTCATGGAACATCCCAATATCGCCACCGTTCTTGATGCGGGATCCACGCGTTCCGGGCGACCTTACTTTGTCATGGAATTGGTGCGCGGTATTCGCATCACCGACTATTGTGATCAGAACCAGCTCTCTACAAAAAAACGTTTGCATTTGTTCATGATGGTCTGCCAGGCGATACAACATGCCCACCAGAAAGGCATCATTCATCGTGACATCAAGCCGTCCAATATTCTTGTGACCTTGCGAGATGGTGAGCCGGTGCCAAAGGTGATTGATTTCGGCATCGCCAAGACGATTCCACACCTGTGCGAGCGACTGGCAAACGAAACGGCTTACACCCAATTTCTCCAATTCATCGGCACTCCCGCCTATATGAGCCCCGAGCAGGCAGAGATGAGTGCCGTCGATATTGATACACGCAGCGACATCTACAGCCTGGGAGTGTTGCTTTATGAAATGATGGTGGGGCTTCCTCCATTCGACGAAAACGAACTGGCATCTCAAGGTCTCGATGCGATGCGCAAGACGATCCGGGAAAAGGAACCGATGAGCCCAAGCACGCGGCTTGCGACTCTGAAAGCCAAGGAACAAACTACCATGGCCGAGCAGCGTTCGGTGGAAGTTTCCGGATTGAAACACCTGCTTCGTGGCGATCTTGACTGGATTATCATGAAGTGTTTGGAGAAGGATCGCACCCGTCGTTACGACACGGCAAACGGACTGGCAAAGGACATCCTGCGGCACCTGAACAACGAGCCGATCACCGCACGACCTCCCGGCAGAGTCTACAAATTCCGAAAAGCCCTTCGCAGAAATAAACTGACCTTTCTCGCTGCTGGATGCGTGTTAGCTGCATTGATCATTGGGCTCTCCATCAGCATCTGGCAGGCGATTCTTGCCAACAGGGCTGCTCAAGCGGAATTCGCACAACGCGTCATTGCTGATCGAGCCAAAACGCAAGCTTTGACGAAGCAGAAGGAAGCAGAGACGGCGCAACAGCTTGCCGACAGCGAGCGACTAAGGGCAAATGGCCTGGCTCGGCAGGCCATGGAAAGCAGACGTCAATCACAACGCTTTCTTTATGCATCCGACATGCACCTCGCGCAGAAATCGATCAAGGGGAATAATCTCGGCCGTGCGCGTGAATTGCTGGATCGTCACCGCCCAAAGCCCGGTGAAGAGGATTTACGTGGCTGGGAATGGCGCTATCTCTGGCAACAAACCGCCAGCCGTTCTCTGGTGACGCTAACCAACTGGACCGCGATGGGATCTTCCGTCAGCTTTTCTCCCGATGGAAGTCGGTTGGCGGTTGGCTGGACCCCAGGATTGACGGGGGCTCAAGTGGATTTATGGGATGTGCCCACGCGACGGTTGATTCGAACCTGGACGGATCCGGACAGGTACAATTACCAGGGGCGCGTTGCTTTTTCGCCAAGTCGAAACCTTTTGGCAGCCACTACTGCGCCCAAGGTGGTCTCCTTGATCGATCTGGATACCGATAGTGAATCGATTCTTTGGCAAGCGCCCGAGGAAAGCTGGTGGAGTGTGCGTGACTTGGCTTTTTCCGGGGATGGATCTAAAGTGGCTATCTTTGCGGTCTCGACTTCCTTGGCTGCGGGCCTTGCCGATTCCGCTGCTGTTTGGGTGGTGAACACCTCCTCCTCGACCGTCGAGAAATATTATTCAACGGTTAGTGTCACCGATTGGACATTCGGGTCCGTCTGCTTATCTCACCGTGGTGATCGCCTCTTTTTGACACATTGTGGCTTTATTCAAAACAACAGTATTTATTGCATCGATCTTGGTACGGACCGAGAACTTTGGCGGACCGAACCGAGTTGGGAACGTCCAACGGCCCTGGCCCTCTCGCCTGACGGAAAGATTCTGGCTTCGGGGGCGGGCTCTGGGCATCATGACATCCTTATTCTGGATGCAGCCACAGGGCAGCTTCAGCGTCGACTGGAAGGACACACCTCGTTTGTGAGCAGACTGACCTTCTCAAAAGATGGTCAACAATTGATTTCCGCCTCATCGGATCAAACCATCCGCAGCTGGAGTACAGGAACGTGGAACGAAACTCATACACTGCGTGGCCATCGCTATCCGATTGATGCCTTGGCGATTTCTTCAAACTCGACGCTCGTTGCCAGCGCCAGCCAGGATGGAAACCTCATGCTCTGGGATATGGATCAGCCCAGATTCAGCGATGGCTCCTTCAGCCTGCCTGAAGTAAGGGATACGGATTATATCATCCCTCTGGACCTCTCACGCATGCTTTTTTTGTCGCCAGGTCAAACAGTTCGACTCTTTGATTTGAAAAACGGTTCTGGCTCGGCACCACTCCCCGCACTTGGAAAATCTGATTACATACTGGGCTGTTTTGCCACCAATCTCATCTTTTCCTGGGATGGAGTGAATCAGATCCTTGCTCGGGAGCTTCGTGGTTCGGAGCTGATCGATCGTGGAACAATCTCGCTTGCCTCAGCCCCCCCCACTCATTTGGCCTACAATTCCGAACGCGGGCTCATAGCCTGGAAGGAGGCCTCCACTTCAAAATCAATTTATCTCGCGAACCTCTCAACTCCGAACAGACGTATCGAATTGTTAAGCGATGAGGATGATATAGGAGCGATGGTTTTCAGCGCGGATGGACAATATTTGGCGACCCGGCACTGGACCGGAGATCGATTTGCCGCTACCGTCTGGAACGTTGAGACAGGCAAAACCATAGCGTCGGTTGAAGTTCAGGTTCCCAGTGCAAACTTTGTCTCACCTCCCGCCTATGGTGTCACTTTTAGCGCAGGCGGACAATCGTTGTTCGTCACTCCACTGACAGGCGTCCATGGCAATGACATTTTTTTCTTTGACCTGACGCGTCCCCGCGTGGTTGGTCAACTCATTTCGGGTAAGTTCCCCTGCTATTCGCTGATGGCATCGCCTGACGGCAAACTGGTGGCGGGATCCACTGCTGCCGGCGAAGTAAGATTGTTCAATGCAATCAATGGCAAGTTGATCGACACGACTCACGGCCATCACAGGACCGTTTTGCATGCAGTATTTTCTCCAGACAGTAAACGATTGGCAACAACAAGTAACGGCGTGGGCGAGAACCTCAAGTTATGGGATGTTGATACACGGCAGGAATTATTAACCTTGGAGAACGGCGAGGATTTCGGTGGTTACGGTTTCTGGACTGCGGACGGTGATGCAATTCTCGTCACCGGGCCATCCATGCTACATGAGGGAAAAATAGTTGTTTGGCAAAAAGTGAGGGGGTGGCGCGCTCCAACGTGGGAGGAAATCGAGGCCGTTGAAGCACAGGAAGCACTGCAATCCCTTCATCCTTGAACTCTCAAAGACTAGACTTTTGAACAATGAATGCAATATTGGGCTTCATTCGAAATTATGAAAATTGTATCTATCTTGAAGAAATGGTTTCTCCTTACAGCCATTACCAGTTTAGTCCAGTTGAATAGCACAGCCGACAAAGCAGCGAAACCCGAGGCGCTCACCTTCAAAATGAAGGATATTAACGGAAAAGACGTAAACTTCGAAAGCTTTAAAGGTAAAGTTGTGCTTGCGGTAAACGTGGCCAGCAAATGTGGATTTACCCCTCAATACGAAGGTCTGGAAAGCCTTTACAACCAATACAAGGATGACGGCTTCATCGTGATCGGTTTTCCATGCAACAATTTCGGAGAGGAAGAACCAGGGACTCATGCTGAAATCCTGGAATTCTGCCGGATTAACTATCAGGTAACCTTTCCTTTGATGGGCAAAATCGATGTGCAGGGCGAGAGACAATCGCCATTTTATAAATACCTGACCAGCCATACTGATTACGGCGGACCTATCAAATGGAATTTTGAGAAATTTCTGATAGACCGATCCGGAAATGTCATAGGCCGCTTTGATCCCGAAGTGGCTCCAGAAGATGATTTGCTGAAAAAAGCTATTCGGAAGGCGTTGAAACCTTGATTCCTATGAAGCGGCAAAGCCTTAAAAAATTACCCGTCGAAGAACCGGCAGCACCTCATCTGTTTTACAATTTTGTGAATTGTCTGACCCGTATTAAAATGCTTTTTGCACCAGAACATGACTTGGCTCCTTTGAAACTTCACTACTGACAAGTGACGTGAAATCAAGCCCCCATAACAATGCCAATTTTTCCAGTGACAATCCAAAAAACTATCCAGCATCAAGATTGAGCAGTCACCATTCAACTTTTTGAGTTTTCGGTCCTTTTTTAAGCGGGGATTGGCAAATAAGAGCGTGTTCCGGCATTGGATCAAGGATTTGCCTGGCTTCAGCTTCCATTGAGCATTGGTAACTTGCAACTCGTCATTGAAGCTGCCTTTTCACGGAATCATTCTCATTTCAAAAGATAAACGGTTACCTGTTCAATAGATGACGCATTACCATACAACGCTGTCAATGCGGGAAATCGTCGGAGAATCAATCCTATCATTTTGACCTGACACCACTTTTTCCTGTTCGAAGGAGGGTTGGACATCCGGGTTTGTTTGTGCTTTAGTTGCCCTTTTGGAAACATGGAAGATACGAATTCACTGATCGAATTTCGCCGGCAGAAGTTGAACGAGTTGATTGACAAGGGCATGAACCCCTTTCGCAACAAATTTACTCCCGACGAAACCTGCGCTGAAGCCAAGGCCCAATATGCCGAAGGCCGGACCGTCAAACTCGCGGGCCGCATTTCGGCTCAACGTGTCATGGGTAAAAGTCAATTCCTGGATATTAAGGACGGGAGCGGGCGCATACAGATTTATGCCCAGAAGCAGCACCTCGGAGACGAAGCTTTCCAACTGCTCAAATCCATGGACATGGCTGATTTCATCGGTGTGGAGGGCAGTATGTTCACCACAAAGATGGGGGAAATTTCGATCAAGATCGACAGCTTTGTCGTCCTGTGCAAGGCTCTTCGTCCTCCGCCCGAGAAATGGCATGGTCTGGAGGATACCGAAATCCGGTATCGCCAGCGTTACCTCGACTTGATGGCCAATGATGAGGTCAAGGATGTCTTCATCAAGCGCAGCCAAATCATCCGTGAAATCCGGAATTACCTGCATGATCAGGCCTATATGGAAGTGGAAACGCCCATGATGCAATCCATTCCAGGAGGTGCGGCGGCACAGCCGTTTGTGACGTTCCACAATGCGTTGGGATGCCAGTTCTACATGCGCATCGCCTTGGAGCTTTACTTGAAGCGCCTGCTGGTCGGGGGCATGGACCGGGTGTTCGAAATCGGCCGCAATTTCCGAAATGAAGGCATTTCCAGACGTCACAACCCGGAATTCACCATGCTCGAGGCCTATCAGGCTTATGGTGATTACGAGTCCATGATGGAGCTGGTGCAGGGCATGATCACGCATGTGGCTCAGAAAGTCCTGGGAACATTGATCATCGAACATAAAAACAAGGATGGCGAGGTCACCCGCACCATCGACTTGACCACTCCCTGGCGTCGTGTTCCCTACAAGGATCTGATCCGTGAAAAGGCGGGCGAGGATTGGTTTGATTTAACTCCGGAAGAACGTAAGAAAAAGGCCATCGAACTGGGGGCAGAAATACATGAAACAGATGAAGATTTCGAAGTGAGCAATGCGATTTTCGAAAAATTCATCGAACCCAATTTGATACAGCCTACATTCGTAACCCACTTACCCAAGGAACTCGTCCCCCTGGCAAAGCTGTCGCCGGATGATGACTCCACGGTAGAAGTGTTCGAATGCTGCATCAACGGTCAGGAAATAGCCCCGGCCTACACGGAGCAAAACGATCCGGTCCAACAGCGGGAACGTCTCGAACATCAGGCTGGTGAAGAACAGCAGAAGCTGGATGAAGATTTCCTGGTGGCTCTGGAGCATGGAATGCCTCCGGCCGGTGGGATGGGCATGGGCATTGATCGTCTATGCATGATGTTATTGGGGCAGGAAAGCATCCGCGACGTGCTGCTGTTTCCGCAGATGAAACCCAAGTTAAAAGTTCAGCCTCCTTCCGAAGAAAATGATGGTTCGAAATCGGATACCGGGAAAGCGCCGTCATCGAGCGAGGCGTCTGAATCCTGAACTCAGTCTGTTTTTAAAACACCCAATTGCTTGAGATAGGACTCCTGGCCTTCCAGGAGTCCGTCGGGGCACGTCATCTCCATTTCATCCCAGTGGGTCAGGCCGGTTTTCAATCCGGTTCTGGCATCCACCCTGAAAAACCGCGCGGCTGACAGGAAACATCCGTGTAGCCTGGCACCCTGCAAATTGGCACCGCTGAAATCACATCCTTCGAGATCGGCGCCTGTCAAATCCGCCCCTTCCAGATTCGCGCCATCGAATTTACCAAAAGTTAAATTAGCCCCGCGGAAATCCACCCCCTGCAACTGGGCATGGCTGAAATCGCATGACTTGAGCTGAAGTCCATGCAAGTCCCGAGTCAAGGGGTTCCAACCTGAAAAATCGGCCTGAACAATCACTTTGGGATCTCCGTCGACGGATCGGTAAGCGTTAAAATCTGACAACTGCTTGAACTGTTCACACTCCGCGCGATTGCTGAAACGCCTGGCATCCAGTCGTTGCTCTTTCCACGGGTCCGCTTCATTGTGATAACCCGTCGTCCGCTCCCAGAATCCCAATCGATCATCTTCCAGAAACTGGATCAATTTCAGCCACTTGAGGCTTTTGTAGAAATACCGCGAAGGGACAACCAGTCGTAAAGGAAACCCGTGTTCCGGTGTTATTGGCTTGCCATCGAATGAGTGCACCAGCCAGGCGTCCTCCAAAGCCGTGAGAATCGGCAACGAAGTATCGTGCCCCCGTGAAGAATACGCTTCGAACCGAACAAACCTGGCTGATTCGGGGACTTTGATTTCAAGTCGCCCCAAAAGAGATGCCAGGCGCAGTCCTTGAAAGGACGCGTTCAATCGAGACCACCCCGTGACGCAATGAATATCTGTCAACAATTCTTCCGAAGGCAAATCCCGGATGACATCAAACGAAAACGATCCCAAAGACGTTCCCTCGTTCCAAATGCCCAACCGCCAGTGGCTCAAAACAATTTCTCCAGGATCGGACACCTTTTCCCCCACCACCGGGAACTTTTGAGTGAGCACCTGATTGGGCGGCAGGCGATTGAATTGGTTTGAATCAATTGACATGTCTTTCAGGCACAAACAATCATCATCACTCCGAAAAGTCAACCAGGCACCACCGGCGAGATCAAATATGACCCTTTCCCTTTTGGAAAAGAGCAATTATCAAGAACATCCTGCCACGAGAAGTATAGCGCCAAAAAAGTTGAGTCGGAAGAATGACCGAAGCTTCAAAGTCCCGAATGGTCTTCAATCTGGTTGTTATGCCTATTTCAAATTGTGTGTTTCGGACCGGACAGAAGGATCCAAGCGCCATTTTGAAAGCGTTGGGGCAATATCCGTGGGTCACGATTGGCGAGCCGGCCGAAAACGGCATTCCGGTTGGTGTTGAAAGCCAATCGGAACACGACGCCCAAGGCAACGGAGATTTGCTTACCAAAGTTCCAAGATTATCGAGCGCGGTGCTCGTCTATCACAATGTTGATGATTTGGAAAACTGCCCCTGCCCCCCTTCAACAAAGATAACCGAATCATGATACAACAAAACCGAAGAGCATTTCTCAAGCAGGCCGCCATGGCGGCCGCAGCCGGGGCCTTGAGCGGGACCTTACCAACTGACTTCAATGGTTTGGCCGAAGGGGCGGATCAATTAACCTGGGCCAAAGCGCCCTGCCGCTTCTGTGGAACGGGATGCGGGGTGATGGTTGGCGTCAAGGATGGCCGGGTGGTGGCGGTACAAGGCGATCTGGAAAACCCGGTCAATCGTGGTTTGCTGTGTGCGAAAGGTTATCATGTTGGGAGCGCTCTCTATGGCTAGGATCGATTAACCCAGCCCATGATACGGAAAAACGGCACACTACAACCCGTATCCAGGGAAGAAGCCATTGATGCAGTCGCTCGTTTTGTCCAAAAGCATGCGGCGGAATTCGGTGTGTATGGATCCGGTCAGTGGACCATCACGGAGGGATACACCGCCATGAAATTCCTCAAAGGAGGATGCTCAAGCAACCATCTTGATCCAAATGCCCGTTTGTGCATGGCCAGCGCGGTGGTGGGGATGCTGACCACCTACGGGGTGGACGAGCCGGCGGGCAGCTATGATGATTTCGGCGCATGCGACACGGTGGTGCTGTGGGGAAACAATCCGGCAAAGATGCATCCTGTGCTCTGGTCGCGCATTGTCGACCGACGCTCCAAGGGCGACAAAATCGAGATCTTCGACCTCGCCACACGAAGGGTTCCCCAACTGAACGCAGCCATGCCCAAGGCTTACGTTGAACTGCATCCGCTCGATGCCAGAAAGTTGAATCTTTCCACTGGCGACAAGGTAAGAATTTCGTCGCGAAGAGGCTCCATCGAACTGCCCGCATGGATCAATGGTCGATCCATGCCTCAAAAAGGATTGGTTTTTGTGCCGTTTTTTGAAGAGACAGCTTTGATCAATCAGGTGACTCTCCACGAGTTTTGCCCGCTCTCCAAAGAGCCGGATTACAAAAAGTGCGCCGTAAAACCTGAAAAGGTGTAAAGGCTGTCATCCCGGAACGTAGAGAAATGAAAGCACCATGAAAAAAACAACTTTTCTTTGCTTGGCGGTTGTGATGGCAAGTTTGTCCTGCGCAGCCGATTCAGGAAAAGCACCGGCCAATGTTCCAACATCCTCACGTGATCGAGCCTTCGGCCTCGTTCCAAGGGAACCCGTGGTGGGTGACAGAATCACCGGCACAAGGTCCTATTTTGGCGCCCCTCCCCCCGTCCCGCACACGATCCAGTCAGAACAAGGATCGGAATGGTGCCTGGGATGTCATGCCAAGGAAAACCGCGTCCGTTACAAACACAAAGCCATCGCTCCCACCCCCCATGCTGAATATTCCCAGTGCATGCAATGTCATGTGAAAAGAGATGATGACATCACTCCGTGGAAGGAGAACACATTTGTGGGACTCGATTTTCCCGGCAAAGGATCCAGAGCACACGATTTCGCCCCGCCGACAGTGCCTCACAAAACGTTTATGCGTGAAAACTGCTCGTCCTGCCATGGTCCCAAGGGAGAACACGCCATCCGCACACCGCACCCTTACCGCAGTCAGTGCCAACCATGCCACGTGGCGGAACTAAGCCAGGACTATACCCGTCCACAATTAAATTAATGTATTCAACACGGCAGGCCTGGGATGTGCAGGGCTGCCTTGGCTGCGGTTCGGACTTCTATTCAGCAGCCTGCAGGCGGAATAACTCCATGGCTCCGGTTTGATGGGGATCAATCGGAATCCGCCGCCACGGTCCCACCGAATCCGGTAATGTCTCGATCGGTCCCCACGGGATGGAAGCGTCCAAAGCTGGTTTGGCATGCAGAAGGTATCCTCTCAATGCGGAAGCCCACTGCAACTGAAGATCTCCATCAACACCTCGAACAACTGACAATGTTACAGGAGGCCCAAGGATCTGACGTTGAAACACAACCTGCTGATCATTCGGGGTGGGATCAAATATTTCGGTATCCAAATCAAACAAGTGGGTCTCAAATCCATAGTGAGGGGTGGAAACGACATGCTGAATCAGCACCGACTCCCCGGCCTCAATACTGACAATCCCGTCCAGAACCACTTCCCCGAATACATCGGTCGATCCGCTGGAATTGGCCCCACTCAAACGCACCACACCCGCGGGCATTTGGTGCCGCATGAAAAAATTACGCGCGGGCGAGGGTCCGGCATTGTGGACTTTGATGGTGAATTGTGCGGGCGTGAGCCAACTCGAAGTGGGGTTGTTCAATGAAACTTCCAGGCTCAAATCAGCGGCTTCCCGGATTTGAAACTGTTCGGACGAAGCAGACTGTCCACTGGGATTGCGAACGGTGATCCATCCGGAAGTGGCATTGGAGGGCACCTTCAATTCGATCATCTCGGAAGATATGATTTCAAACTCGCTACCGGCAAGCCCCACCAAAACATCGGTTACTTCCGCAAACCCCCTGCCTTGAATTTGCAGCAAACTGCCGACCGGGCCTGCAAGCGGAGAAATTCCACTGACCTCCGGGAGCACGCCAAAATCAGAAGAGCTCAAGATGGAACCGGCGGGTGTCGTCACAGCCACAGGACCAATCAATGCGGCAGCGGGTACCAACACTTTCAATGAATCCAATTCCACCGAAGCAATCTCGGCTTCGACACCACCAAACCGCACCCGGGTCGTCCCGGTGAAATTTGTTCCAAGAATGTTCACTTCAGTTCCCGGAACAGCGGCAGCCGGTACGATCGACTGAATGGAAGCTGGCAGAAAAAACAAATCAGCAGAAACCGTCGTTCCGGAAAAGGACTGCAAAGAGATGACATCGGTCCTGGCGTCGTCGGGAACACGGGTCAGGATCTGGGAATCCGCCACTATTTCGAATGACGCATTTTGACCGCCGACCACTACGTTGGTCACCGAATTCAGATAAGTCCCCTGCAAGGTGATCCGGGTACCGATCGGACCGAACCCCGGTTCGAATCCTATCAATTCGGGAGCAGGCTGCCGGACCTGAAAATCGACAGTGCTGAGCGTTTCTCCAAAAGCGGTGACGATGGTGATCGGGGCCGTTTCCGCACCTCCAGGTACTGACGCGGTCATTTGCGTTTCCGCGGTCACCAGGAAAGCCGCCTCCTTGTCTCCGAAACGAACCGATTCAACATTTCTAAAGTGAGATCCACGTAACTCGATGGTATCCCCCGGCAAACCGGACGAGGGGGAAAAGGATTCCAATACGGGGCCGGGACCATCAACCGTCACGCCCGGTTCAAACACAAACTCGCTTTCCGGAGATCGAAGGGTAATCGCCCCCGAGGTAGCGCCAACGGGAATCACAAAACTGAGCTGTGTGTCTGCAACCACTTGGAATGACGCCACCTCTTCATGAACGACCACCTCCGTGACTTCCGTCAAATTGACACCCGAAACAACAATGGTATCCCCTACCTGACCATGGTCGGGCTCCAACGAGGAAATAAAAGGCCCGGTTCCGGTCACGAGCAAATCAATTTCGCTGATTCCCTGCCCGAGCGAAGTGGTCACAGCCACCGGACCTGAGGTGGCGCCCCCGGGCACCCTCACCAGAATCTGGGTGTCCGCCACGACACTGAAAGATCCTTCGACATCAGACGCGAAAAGCACCTTGGTCGCGTTGGAAAATTGAACACCCCGGATCGCCACCAATGTCCCCGGAGCGGCCACCGACGGTTCAAAGGAAGTGATGAAGGGCTCCGGACCGATCACTTTCAACATGGATTCCGAATCGGTACGGCCTGCCGGCGAAACCAGTCGGATCAAGCCCGTCGTGGCACCACTGGGAATCACAAAACTCAATTGTGCATCACTCACGGCGGAGAACGCAGCATTGAAGGTTCCGATTTGCACAGAATTCAATCCGGACAGATTGGCACCTTTTAGAAGAATCGTGTCCCCCACTTTACCAAACACAGGCTCAAAACTCTCGATCCTGGGAGCCACTTGAAAAAACAAGTTACTCACGGCAAACCCATGGTTGGTGGACACCGTGATCGCGCCGGTAGTGGCATCTGAAGGAACCACCGTCCTGATCTGGGTGGCGGAAATGGACTCAAAGGAGGCCCCCCCCACCCCGAATTGCACGGAACTTACTCCGGTAAAACCCGTACCCTGGATCATCACCACGGTTCCGGGCTCTCCAAAGGTCGGACTGATCTGCGTGATGCGAGGAAAGGATGTCTGACCACGCATCTGGCCACACCACCAACATGAAAAGGAGATCAGAATCAATCCCCTCACCAAAACCTGAAAATTTCTATTCAATTCAATGATCCTGCTCATGATACATTTCAACCCCTTATGTCACTGGCCAATAAAGAGCAGTGAAAGCATGATTTATGCCCAAAAAAGAACAACCACAGGCAAGCCACCGAGCAGCGGTCAGATCCAGCCTTCCAAAGCACTTCCATTCCAGGAGCAGTGAACAAGCCGCTTAACTGGCGAGAATCTCAGACCTGGCTTCTTCG
>JAQCFT010000092.1 GCA_027619545.1 Verrucomicrobiota bacterium
GGTTTTCATTTCGCTGGAATCTGGTCGGGAAAGCCGTGAACCATACCTGCATCCCGCCCCCACGCTCAACAACTCGACACAAATCCGAATCGAATCTTGATCTTTCCATGCATTTTCGGGAATGTTGCGCCATGAAATTCACCCAATGTTTTCAGCGCATCCCGGTTTATGCATTCGTGTTTTTTGCTGCATGCGCTCTTCAAATATCCGTGACAGCTCAGAGCAAGGACCAGGCCGAAGTCTTTTCTTCACCCGTGATGGATCTGGGCATCGTGGTGGGAGACCTCGAAAAGTCTGCCAAATTCTACAGCGAGGTGCTGGGTTGCAAGGAAGTCAATGGATTCTCAGTGCCGGCCGCTTTTGCCACTTCCATCGGATTGGTGGATAATATGGATGTCACCGCCCGGGTCTTTGTGTTGGGCAATGGAGAAAAGCAAAGCCGCATCAAGATGATGGCTTTCCCTAAATCAGATCGCAAGAAAGGCGATCAATCGTTCATCCATTCCAACCTCGGTTTTAGTTATCTCACATTGCATGTGACCGATCTGGATGCCTCCATCCAACGGTTGAAAAAGGCAGGTGTCAAATTGTTGGGCGATACGCCCGTTGCTCTTGGGGGAAACAACGGACTGTTGGTCTGTCGTGATCCCGATGGCAATTTCATCGAATTGATCGGTCCACATAAACAATAAGCTGCGGATGAAATCACGTCCACGCACTGGAGAGGTTGCCGTGTTGGAATTCACCGTAACCGACCAGCACATCATTGATTTTGCAGATGACGTGATGCCGGAAGTTCTATCGACGCCCTGGTTGATCTGGTTTCTCGAACACACGGCTCGCAAAGCGATGCTCCCCCATCTGGATCCTGAAGAAAGCACGGTGGGAGCGATGGTGAATGTGGAACACCTTTCACCCACACCTCCCGGTGCCACGGTGAAATGTCAGGCCAAAATCATTTACTCCGACAAATATATGTTCTCCTTTGAATTCCGTGCCTGGGACGGACATGACCTGATCTGCCGAGGAACCCACAAACTCCGAGTCATCCGAAAAGCCAGACTCGCACAGGTTGTCTCGAAGAAAACGCAGGAATCTTGAGCCTTTGTGTTGTCCGTTCATGCAGAGTTCCTTGAAAATTGGAATTCTGGGTTCCGATTTTCAAGGGTGTTTCAACATGCTGTAGAAAAAAGGTATGGAATTACCTCTGAATCTCGGTGTTACAACGACAGCCATGGAGCAGGTACCATGAAGGCGTGTTGTTCCAGCAGACTCCAGGTGCCATTCCAGCTCAGGAATTGTGTGAAGAACACCAACATGCCGTAGGCGACACCAACCACCACGACTCCCAGACGTCCGATCCAGCGCCAGAGAAAGAAGGAAGTTTGGTTTCGTTGACTGGCTCGATGCATGGCCCATCCACAGGTCAGTCGGGCGGGAAAGATGAACACCACGAACAGTACGCCCGGCAACCACGCCAGTTCACGCGGAGCCAGTTCCACTTTGAGGAGGTACAGTGGAATGGAGAAAAGGAGTGTGATCAGTAATCCGGCCACAAAAGCAATCGGAGCTTTTTTGAAATGGGCTCGGACCTTGCGGATGGCAAACAGGTTTTTCCAGTTTGGTTCTGCGGCGAACTGGGTTTGCAGAAACGGCAGGTATATGGACACCCAAGCCAACAGCAGACCGCCCAGGAGAGAAACCAGGATACCCGGCTCCTTGGGGAGTTGTCCGGCACCGAAAATAATCAACACTGGAACACCCAACCACGCAATGGCTCCAAGGAATCCCCCCAATCCAATGGCAAAATAATTTCCCAGTGCCAGATCGGACCAACGAATGCCCCATTTCAAACCCCTCATCGCACCTCCTCGATCGCTGATCCACCATTTTAAGAATCTGACCGGGGCGGGCCATATGAAATGGCGCAACCTGCCACCCCGAGCGATGGCCCAGAGGATATGAGCAACCGTCAACGTCATTCCCAAAGGAATGCCCGTTTTCCAGCCCATGGGCATTTCGCCATCCGGAGCAATCAAGGCCGCGTCCCGCGCAAGATCCATGGCAAACCGTATCGGCCAGCAACTGAACCAGATCCCCACCACCAACCCACCCATCAGTGATGCCTGCCTGAATCCGATCATGCCGTCCCGGATGCGGCCGGTTTGTTGAACCCTGCCCGAGGCTTTCATCAAATAGCCCAGGCTGAGAAGGTTTAATACCGGGAAAATGGACAGCACCGAGAGTCCAACCATGACCGATGCCGCTCCGAAAACCCATTGACAAGCGGAGGTTAACCCGCAGGCTGCAAGACGATGCCATGCCGTTGTGATGGGCTTGGATGGCCGGACGTCCATGGTGTCGAATCCGGATGGCTTATGTAAGTTTTCCTTCAAAACACGATCCGCAGTTTGGATGTTATTTGAAACTTTTTATGCTTTCTGATGATATCATGCAGCAGAACACTTGAAAGTTCCAAAAAGTTTCTCGTTGGATTTTTTTCCCAAGTGCATTCAGATAGTGAGAGGTCGCGATGTCTCGATTAAACTACATGTTGCTTTGGTTGATGCTTTCCGCCGGTATGTCATCGTGGTGGTTAGTGGAGCATCGCGCATTTCATCGGACCGCTGATTCCGGCGACACCCATTCGGGTTCAGATCAACACCCCCGAACCGAATCAGACCCATGGATTCAGCCTGAAGACGAGAACCTGGCGTCCGATTTGACATTGTTCAGGCGTTTATGCCTCGGGCTTACTGGGACCATTCCATCGCTTGAATGGATCAGGACATTCGAATCCTGGCCCCATGAGACTCGACTGAACAATACCTTGCAGTTGATTTTTGAAGATCCACGTTATGGGGATTACATGGCTGAACGATTTGCCAGGGCCTTTGTGGGCGTTGAAAACGGGCCTTTTCTGGTTTATCGCCGTCGACGTTTGGTGGATGATTTGAGTGAATCCATTCAATCCAATCAACCCTACGACCGGATCGTCAGGGAACTGATCACCGCTCAAGGCGTTTGGACTTCCCATCCCGAGGTCAATTTCCTGACCGCGACCATTGATCCGAACAACGATAAAGAAGGTCCGGATGAAGTAAAACTGGCGGCGCGGGTTTCACGTGCCTTTCTGGGGGTCAGGATCGATTGTGTTCAATGTCATGACGACATGTTCGGGAATCGTTGGAAACAGCAGGATTTTCATCAGTTGGCTTCCTTTTTCGCCGGGGCTGAAATGTCGTTGACCGGGTTGGTGGAATCGGAAAAACCATACGAGTACCGATACAAACGAAAGCCCGAAACCGAAGTCGTTCCGGCGACCGTGCCGTTCCTTCCCGAATTGCTTCCTCAAGAAGGCACGCCGCGCGAACGACTGGCAAAATGGGTGACCCATCCGGAAAATCTTTCCTTTGCTCGGACACTGGTGAATCGGGTGTGGGCCATCATGTTCAATCGTCCCTTGCTGGAACAGGTGGATTCCATTCCCATTGACGAACCTGTTCCAGTGCTCATGGATCAACTGGCCCGTACTACGA
Organism: Verrucomicrobiota bacterium; assembly: GCA_027619545.1. Taxonomy (GTDB): domain Bacteria; phylum Verrucomicrobiota; class Verrucomicrobiia; order Limisphaerales; family AAA164-E04; genus AAA164-E04. The sequence continues at coordinate 3,540 of JAQCFT010000092.1, forward strand.
TTGACCATGGGTTTGATCTACAACACTTGATACGAACGATTGCTTCAACGGAAGCATTTCGTAGAACCAGCAGTGGAGGGGAGACTGATGGGAAGGAGTTGTTTCCGCTCACCCGATTGCGTCCCGAACAAGTGGCGGGGAGTATTATTCAATCAGCTTCTCTGGAAACGGTGGGTGTGGATTCTCACATCCTATCGCGTATCATCAGAGTGTTGCAGCAGGGTGAATTCATCCAGCGATACGGAGATGCAGGGGAAGCGGAATTTGAAGCCAGGAGTGGAACGATTCCCCAGCGATTGACATTGATGAACGGCAAGTTGGTTCACGAGCGCACAGAGAAGAATCCCATCCTGAATGCCGCGACGCGTATCGGTTTTCTGGCGACTGATGATGCCACGGCGATTGAAACTGCCTACCTGACCGTTTTGACACGTCGCCCCACGACGGATGAATTGAATCATTTTAAGAAGCGATTGTCCGGGACACATAAAGATGCCCGGGCCAATGCCATGCAGGATCTGTATTGGGCCCTCTTGAACTCGACGGAGTTTGCATGGAACCACTGACCCATGAAGCCCTTGAATCTACATCAATGTGCCGGTTGCTCTACGAGTCGTCGGGGTTTTCTCAAAGCAAGCGCCGCAGCGGGTATGACCTGGTTGTCGCCCATATCTCAATCACTGGCATTTTCCGCTGAAAACGATCTGAACCATTCCGAAGGGAAGGCGGTGATATTGCTGTGGTTGGCGGGTGGGCCCAGTCAGTTGGAAACCTTTGATCCACATCCTCACTCCGATCTGGCTCCCGGGGTGAAGGTCGTCAACACTTCCATTCCTGATTATCAGTTGGCAGGCGGGTTGGAGCCATTGGCTGATCTCATGGATCAGGTTTCCGTCATTCGTTCAATGATCAGTCTGGAGGGGGATCACGAACGAGGTGTTTATCATATCAAGTCCGGGTATCGTCCTGATCCCACGGTGGTGCATCCTTCCCTTGGCGCGATTATTTGTCACGAACTGCCCAAAGGCGCAGTCGAGATTCCAAACCACATTTCGATTCTGCCCAATCAATGGCCTGCGCGAGGGGGTTATCTCGGAGCAAGGTTTGATGCTTTTCAGATGGGTGATCCGGCTGACCCTATTCCCGACGTCACCCAGCGGGTGGATGAGGAACGGATGCAGCGACGTCTGGAAAGCCTTGATGTCGTGGAGCGCGCTTTTTTGGCTGGCAGAGATCCCGAGTTGGACTTGCTTCAAACACGCCACCGGGCAACGATCAATGAAGCTTTGCGCATGATGAGGTCCGATCAGGTCAAGGCATTCGATATTCAATTGGCCGCCCAAGCCGAGCGAGCTGCTTATGGTGACACGGCTTTCGGGCGTGGTTGTCTTGCTGCGAGACGTTTGATTGAGACGGGTGTCCGTTGCGTGGAGGTGACCTTGGACGGCTGGGACAGTCATGTGAACAACAGGGAAACACAGGCCAAACGGATTGCCACACTGGCCCCGGCTCTCTCCGCTTTGATCCGCGATTTGAAAGATCGTGATCTGCTGCGCCGAACCGTTGTTTTATGCGGAGGTGAATTTGGTCGTACCCCCAGGATCAATCCACTGGAAGGAAGGGATCATTGGCCTCATGGATTTTCATTTCTGGTGGCGGGTGGGGGATTCGCCAAAGGACGGGTGATTGGAGCTACCGATCCGGCCGGGGACAGCAAGGAACCGGACCATCCCGTCCGGGTGGCCGATCTGCATGCCACCGTGCAGCATCTGCTGGGGCTGGATCCTGAAAAAGAAATCATCACTCCCATTGGACGTCCTCTCGCATTGAGCGATGGCAGGGTCCTGACGTAGTTGTTGCATGACGTTTAAGTGACCTCACACGTCCTGGTGTGGCGCTTTAAAAGGCAGTTCCCTGGGGATGTCCGAAGGCGCGCGATGTGGCGCGTCACTGATCCTGACGCCTGAATCAAACGGGAAAGGTTCGATGCCATTCTGGCGCATGGCCTCGCCCATGATGAAATCCTCATGATAAAGGGTCAGTCGGGGATCGGGCCAATTGATTTCCTGAAGTCTCATCGTGCGAGCCGCCCAAAAACCTCCCACCGGAAATCGGATGATCGGTCGTCCGTGCTCCTCATGCTGCCTTCTTGCGACGCCTCGATACCACTTGGAAGTCGTAATGAACGATTCCAACTGTGCGTCCACCTCCACATGCATGAGGTGACCGAAAAGGTCCGTGCTTGATTCACGTTCCATGGCCAGAGCCAAATCGAGCATCCACTGTGGACCGGTGACATAGGAGTCATCATCAAACCAGATGGTCCATTCCGTCTCCAGCGGTGTCTCATAGAACAGCCGACGCATCATCGGGTTCTTATAAAGATTCTTTTCAGAATCGATGAACAGGATGTTTCCGTTTTTCTCGGATGCCGCGCGTACCAGTTCCCGTGTTTCCTGGCAGACCGCGTTCATGCCCGCTCGAAGCTGAAATGTTTTGGGATCAGTGCATCTGTAGAGCGCTTCCAGAAACCGGCGGCAAAGTGAGGGATGGTTTCCGTAAAACACCACACTAATGGTCCAGGGTAGGGCGGCCCTGCTGGTCAGGTTTTGAAGGCTTTCCAGCGTATAATAGGATTTGGTGGCAGGCGTCATTGTTTTATAGCCCGGGCTGCTTGTCTTTCGGGGAGGAAATGGGAATCACCAAATCGAAATATTCTGCCTGTTGCCGGTCTTGGTCAGCGTCCCGGGCCAGGGTTTCAATGAGTCCTACGTCAACGGTTTTCCATCCCGACAATTTTGGACGAATCTCTAGGCCTTCGGTTTCAAACTGATCAGCCAGTTTGTTGCGGCGCTCATTGGCTTGCTTGATTTGCTTCAATGCCTCCAGGCGGCCTGAAGAGTCCGAGTTTCGATTTGCGGTAAGCAGGCGGTCCAGTAGTTCATTAATTTCATAATACGCCGCAGCCGCCGAACGCAGGATGCATGATTCAGGATCTGTTTGTTCAAGAGGGGGGCACGGCTGGCCGTTGCATGTGGGGAACAGCTCAGGTCGGAATCCTGGCTTCGTCCTTGGATCCTCATTTTCCATGGTCATTATAAACGGTTTTTTCTTTTGGTTTCCATGTTTGATACTACTTGTTAAGTGATCGTTTAAGTATGGTTCAGGTGGTTTTTGCAGGCTAAACCAAACCTGGTGTTCATTGCTTTGCCCAATTCAGCCAGCGCCCTTTTTCCTTCATCGAATGCTGCGGCGAAGTGCATGAATCCGTGCAGCATTCCGTCGTACCGGATGAGTTCGACTTCGACGCCTGCTTTTTTCAACAAACGGGCGAATTGCTCTCCTTCATCCCTGAGTACGTCATATTCGGCGGTGATGATTTGTGTGAAGGGAAGATCCCTCAGGTGGTCCGCTTTCAGAGGGGCCGCGTAGGCGGTCGACCGATCTGTTTTCTTCTGGGAATATTGATCCCAGAAGAACTGCATGGTTCGTCTGGTTAATCCATGGTCAGTTGCGAATTCCTTGTAAGAGACCGTATCAAAATTGGCTTCCAGAACCGGGTAGATCAACCATTGCGAATGGATGTTCGGTGTGCCCTTCTCCCGTGCTTTCAATGTTACGGCAGCTGCAAGATTGCCGCCTGCGCTGTCTCCCGCTACGGCGATGCGGGTTGGATCAACGCCCAGCTCTGCTGCATGATGTGATACATATCGAGTGGCTTCGTAGCAATCATCGAAAGCCGCCGGGAAAGGATGTTCTGGAGCAAGTCGGTAATTCACGCTGATCACCATGCTCCCCGAATCTTTCGCCAAATGGCGGCACATGGCATCATGTGTTTCAATGTTGCCCAATACCCAGCCGCCGCCGTGAAAATACATGATGGCCGGTAGGCAGGGTTTGGAATCCGGACGGTAGATGCGAACTGGAACCTTGTCGGCAATGACCTTGTCACTGATATCGTTCAGTTCCGGCCCTTGCCCGAAAAATTCGGTCAGTCCGTTGAACATGGAGCGACTGACGGATGGAGCCAGACTTTCCCAAGGTGGAGCATTCTTTTTGGCAACCAGATCGAGAAAAGAGCGTGCTTGAGGGTGAAGTGGCATGGTGGGGGTGGGTTAAGATAATACAGTTGTCACCAGGCATTCAAATTCCACCTGCTGCACGACCTGCAACCCTTGGAAGACTTCGGGGGTTTTCCGTGAGCAGAATTCCTCATCAACGGCGTCCACAAAACCAAATGGATCCCAGTTGCCATTTTGAACCAGAAATTTAAACACAGATGGCAGTTCTCCGGAATCAATCCGATCCCGCACGCTTTCAGTGATATCGGAGTATGCTGGATGTGAGTGCACGCGATGAAACCAATACTTGGCGTTGCCGTAATCGGGCTCACGCCGATGCATGATGCCGTGCAGGAAGCTCCCGGTGGCGGTCGGTATGGATTGAGATATGCTGTGGGATGCGTCCAAATGGTCATGCCAGAGAAGGGCGGCGGATCGCAGAACATCCAGTTTGTCCGCATCCAGATGTTGTTCGTTTGCCCAGGCCCGCACTATCGCGTTGATGTCCGGTGCAGGTTTTGCTGAAGGGCGCTGCTCCGGGCCCAGTCCAGGCAAGTCCGATGTAGCGATCAATTTCAGAAACGCTGCAGCCAAATTATTTTCAGAGGAGGATGCACTCATCCGGGTATTGGATCATCAATCCCGTTTGGCATCAAAACGAAAATGCAGGGCTCAGATATGCTGCAGCATCTGACTTGCCTTGCGTGACCAGACGCGGTCTTTCTTTTTGACGAATGAGGGAGCGTGTTTGTCGTCCTCGATGACTTCTTCCAACTGATGTTTGGCATCGTCTTTTCGATCGATTTTCAGATAAATCTCCGCCAACATCACACGTGCTTCTGCATAGGTCTGGTGCTGCAATACCTGTTCCAGAGCTTTTTGTGCGGGTTCGGTTTGGTTCTGGAGCAAATAGGCCTGAGCCAGAGCCATCAAGGTAACGCCGTATTCATGACGAGGATCTTCCGCTGCGACTTTCTCCAAAAGCGCAATGGCTTTTTCCGGCTCGTTCATCTTGATCAGGCATCGGCCGTAAGCACCCAGAATGTCGATGTCGTCCGCATCTCTCTCGTAGGCGGCCTCATAACATTCCAGAGCCTTGTCAAATTTGCCTTGCTTGACATAGATGTTTCCCAACTCGGTATGATGATGGGCTTTGTCAAGGTGGTGGATTTGATCCTGAAGCTGCTCGATACGTTCCCGTTCTGCGGATCCCGGCCATTCGAAGGAAGGGTTTCCTTCAGAGGCGCGGGCTACTCTGTAAACCATGAAAAAGTAAAATAAAGCCGTAAAATGTCCGAAAAATAATAACATGGCCGCCCACAACCATTCTTCTCTGCGTACTGCATCCACAAGCATCCATATCTGAAACCCGGTCAGTATCAGAAATACAGGATTGGTGAGGAGGTTCCCCACGTCTGTGAATATGAGCGCAAAATCCATGGGGTTATTTATTCCTGCAGAACGTCGTGATTGCAAGTTTTCAGCGTTCTTGACTTCCTTTGATCGGCAGGCAAGGTTGGTTTTCCTGATTGGGAATCAAAAAGAGGGACTGGATAATTCCCGTCCCTCTGTGCAAAAGAATTGGTATGATGGATACCGATTCTCCTCTGACGAAACTCAGTATTTGGCGCGAATGCCTTCTGCTCTTGGGGCCAATTCATCGCCCAGATCATCCTGCCAGAAATAGGCATCACGGGCGCCACCCGTACTCCAACTGTGGATAAACAGCATTTTGTCGAAATTAATCCACCTTGAGGAACCATCCATAAACAGATGGTTTCCACCCTCAGGGAGACCTTGTTGATTGCGGTGTGGAGGCATGTTTTTAAAAGCTTCGGCACGACCACCACCCCATTCGTTGTCCACTTTAAGCACCGCGTCCGCCGCCAGCGCCCAGCCTGGGCGCGAGGTGGAGGATTTTACCGGGCTGCGTGATTTGAATCTGCCCAGTGGATTGGTCCATTCTTCGATACCTCCGAAATATTGATACCCGATCTTCCACTGAGGAAAGGCTGGTTCGTATGTTGGAAAGGAAGGGCGATTGGGACACGTCCATATCTTGGAAACGGCGCTGTTCGTGCTGATGGAAAGCCCAACTGATGCCGCTGCATCCCGCTGGGGAGGATTGAGGGAAATCTGGACCGATTTATTGCGGGCTTCCAACAAAACATCATTGTTGTCATCGGCATAGATGGTCATTGCAATCCCCAACTGTCTGAGATTATTCAAGCACTTGATGCGCTTGGCCTTTTCTTTTGCTTTGGAGAGGGCGGGGAGCAACATGCCAGCCAGAATGGCGATAATGGCGATCACCACCAGCAACTCAATCAATGTAAATCCCCTGCGTGCAACGTTTCCTTTTTTCATAAAATAACAGATCGATTTTTGCGATACTTAAAGATCATGAGTGTGGTGTCAAAGCTAATACCACCCTTTATTGGTCTTTTTCGAATGGTGGCTTGGTTTTTGCTTTAATCTCTCAAGTAGTGGCTGTTCACCTTCAGCCAGGCTTCAGATTCACGGAACCAGGGACATATGGCCTCGAGACTGCGCCAGAATCGAATGGAGTGATCCATGTGTTTCAGATGATTGAGTTCGTGCAGAATAATGTAGTCACAATGCCTGGGCGGAATCTGGATCAGGCGCCAATTCAAGGAGATGGTTTTGTTGGAAGAGCAAGAACCCCAACGGGTTCTTTGGTCGCGTATGGTGACTTTGTTGTATTTGAATCCGTATTTCAGGGCGAGGGTCCATACCCGGTTTGGCAAGTTTTCCTTTGCCTTGAAATTGAGCCAGGCTTCAAGCCATTGCTTGAGGTCCAGACGATGCAAATCAACCGGAAAAGATTGTCCGGCGAAGGAGGCGTGGGGTTGTCCCTGGACATCCTTGATCTCCACCGGTTCCAGCTTTCCTTTGTAATAAATCTCCCTCCTATGACGTTCGGCTGCTTTTTCTTTGATGCCGGCTTCCCGCTTCAACCACTGGTCACGCAGCCATTGCCGGTTTTTCTCCACAAACAGCATGGCATGCTTGCGGTTCCCGCTGCAGGGAATGGTGATCTGGATGTATCCATCCCGGTGGAGGCGGAGGATGTAACGTTTGGCGGCGGCGTTTCGGATGGATTTCAAGGGGACGCGAACGCCTTCCAGATCAAGGAAGGTGTCCACAAGGATTCGTTTTTTAACGATGGTCAGGTCAGGATGGCGTCCCATAAACACAGGGTTTCCGCCATACCTATACCGATTCGATTCCTTGAATCAACCTTTCCGTTCGTAAAAATGATTTATCGGAGGAATACGCTTGATTTCCGCTGGAATCTCCACATGCTGTCGACACTGCATTTGTTTGAAGCGCAGACGATAAATCGATTACGGATGGAAGAACATATAGAATTGGAAGGCACAGTGAAGGCCGTTTTGGCTGGCACGATGTTTAGAGTGGAACTTAGCAACGGACACGTTGTTCTGGCACATATCTCGGGAAAAATGCGCAAGCGGTTCATCCGATTGACCATTGGTGACCGCGTTAAGATTGAGATGTCTCCCTATGACCTCAACAAGGCGCGTATCGTTTACCGACTTCGTTAAGTCGGGTCCCTGCGGCTGATCAGGCAGACTGCATCAACCTTTTTCCGATCAACCACCACAGTAGAGGCGGCACGCATGCGCTCAGCAGCATGGACAATGCTGGGTGGTCGGATCCCAAGTGGCCCACCACCGCAAAGGTAAACGCCATTGGAATCGTCCCACAAGCCAGGGCTACCAGAAAACCGGGCCAAGGCATGCGAAGGAATCCGGCCATGCATGAAATAACCTCCGGCAGCAGAGGAAGCCATCTTGACAAAGCGACCAGCCAGCCTCCGTAGCGCAGAAACAGGTCCTTTCCTCTGATTTGATCTTCATGGCCGAGTAGTCGTTCCACAGCTCTTTCACCAAAGAGCCGGCACAAACCGTAGGCCATCACGCCGGAAACAAACGAACCGGAGGCTCCTATCAATCCGCCCCACACCGGGCCATAAACCAATCCGAGTCCGGACATCACAGCGGTCGACGGAATCGGCAAAAACAGGTCGCCCATCAAGAGGCAAAAAGCAACCAACCACCCCCATCTGCCGTATTGCTTCAGCCAGTCCACCGTTTCATTCGGTGACCAATCCCAGTGTCCGCCCCAAATAAGGAATGGAACAAGGAAAAGAGCTGCCAAGCCCAGAAATATCCAGAATAAACGTGCCATAACCCTTGTGTCTCAGAAAACTAGCTGAGCGGATGAGAAACAACAGTCATAAATTCAATGAATTCTTTTTAGACTGGATCAAGGCATGCGCAAATTAAAAAGCCCTGCCATTTGCGTTGTGGGTGGACAACGAATGACAGGGCTTGGCATGAAAGCGTTTTATTCTGCCGTGATTCGATAGAACTGAAGATCAAACAGTTCTTCCTCAAAGGTCACTACATCCGAACCTTCCGGAATCGTGACCAATCCAATAGGTTCCCATGTTTCAAAATCAATGGTGGCTTCCACTTGATAATCGCCAGGTACACCATAGATGGCGATGGACGCGACACCGGAATTTACCGAAATAGCGAGTTCCACCGCAATCTCATCTCCACCGTTGTCAGGATCAACCGGATCAGGATCAACCGGATCGGGGTCAACCAGATCGGGGTCGTTTCCACCTTCGACCACGTCATATCCAAGATCGGCTAGGATGGCACGTTCAATGTCACTTAGGCTTCGTGTGTATGGTCCTTCGTTTGTGGCCGCTAGCATCAGCATACCAGCCAGAGACTGATTGTCGTCATCCAGGTGACTGCCGCTGCTACCCTCAGACCATTCGGTTGGGGAATACAAACCGACCGGATCATTGTTATTGGCTTCCAATGTTCTGGGACCTGCAAAGAAGATGCCGCCATCTGGGGATGATCCGCCAAGGCTGATCTCATTCCAGATTTCCGGATCCAACACGTAGTTTTCATCGATGACAAAATTTTGTTCGGAATCCGAAACAAACTGGTCGAATTTACCCCAGACACCAGGTTCTCCAGGAGGCGTTTCGAAGATATCCACACCATCGGGGGAGATGCTGGATGAAAAGCCCAAAGCGTGCAGCAACTCATGAATCATGGTTGCTTTGAAATCAAAGAGATCTTCCCCGACTTCATCATCCAGATCCCAATCGATACCAAAATTGATGGTCACCACACCATCAGGTTCATCTCCATTGGAATCCACACCTTGAAGGACTTTGGATTCCACCACCGATGGGTAAAATCCAAAGAAATCTTCGGGTATCTCTGAAGAATTGCTTGCAGCACTGGCCAGCGTATCACTTTCAGGATTGTTTTCTGTAGTGACCGATATCTGCAGTGTGGCATCGTTGTTGAATTGTGAACCGAGTAGCCAGGCTGCATCTTCAAGCGCTTGTCTCCGGATGGGACCATCATTGGGATCATTGAACTCAGCACTGGTGCTGTAGTCGAATTCAAACACAATTTCGGCCTGAGTTGCGATTCCCATAAAAAGTCCGATGGATAAGACCCATGGCAGGGATCGAGAGTTTGGTTTACGATTTGAGTGCATATTGTTTTGGGGGGATGTTTCTTGAGAGCATCAAGCTGACGGGAATGTGTTCCAATATTCGGAAAACAGGAAGAAAAAATGCCAAATTCTTTTCTTATCGGGAGTGAACGAATGAATATCCAGAGAGCTTGCAGAGGAAACGTTTTTGCATATGCTTGAAGGATGAGTTCGAATTCCGGAAATACTTCTGCCCGCAAAGTTCCGGCGGGTGTGTTTGTTCTCCTTTTGTTTGGTGCGGTGGTGGTCATGTTTGCCGTTTTTTATCTGCCCACCAAAAAAATCAAGGAGAACGAACCGGGCAGATCTGTGTCCTCCGTTCAAGACTCGGCCAATGCCTTCATGGAATTGATGCAATCCGGTAAAAATTTGCTCGATCAAGGGGTGGGCGGAGCCGAAAAAGCGGCTGAACAATTTCAGAAAGCAGTCGAATTGCACCCGGGCGATTTGGATGCGCGCCTGAACCTCGCCAATGCGCTGTTGCTTATGAACCGGGCTGAGGATGTGATGGTTCAAACTGCTGCGGCCCTGAAACTGAATTCAAATTCCGCCGCCGCCCATTATTTAAACGGATGCTCCCATGTGCGCCTGGGCCAGTTCGAAGAGGCCGTTCAATCATTGCAGATTGCCAAGCAAATCGACCAGACCATCAATGCCGTCAGCTACCAGCTCGGTCGTGCTCATCAGGGGCTGGGGCAGTGGGAACAGGCTGCTCAGCAGTTTGCAGAAGTGGTGCAGTTTGATCCGGAACATCCCTCAGCTTATTACAACCTGAGTCAGACCTACATCCGCATGCAACGGCAGGAAGATGCCGAAAAAATGATGGAGAAACACCAGGAAGTGGTGGCCAACAACCCGCTGAGCGCCGATCCATCAGTCACCGAAAAATGTATCTACACCGAAGCCATTGCGCCTTTCCAGTTGGAACAACCCGATGCCGAAGGAATCGCTGTTCGCTTTGAGGATGCCACAAACGATCTTCTTGGCGAACAGGCAGGCAGTTTGCTCGGGCCGGTCGGTGTGTTGGACATCGAACATGATGATCAACTTGATCTGTTGGTGCGTGAAAAAGACCAGGGATTCAAGTTACTGGTCCAAAAGGAAGGTGTGTTTCAATCAGCCGGTTTTCCCGTGCCGCTCCTGCCCGATGCGAACTACAGCCAATGCCTGGTCGGAGACCTTCAACACCAGGGATCGATGCGGACCGGGCAACAGGAGGACGCCATTTTGCTTTCCGACAAAGGTGCTCAGGTGTTCCAGGTTTCTCCCAATGGTATGCTGTCCGATTCCTCCATGTTCTCGCGCCTGTCTCCTTTGCACGCAGTGAAAGGGCGTCTGACTGATTTTGATGTGACCGGGAAACTGGATCTGATTGCCATCGGTTCCACCAACAAATCCCTTTTGTTCCACCGGAATATGGGAACCTTTTCATTCAACCTCGAAACCACCCATACCAACCTTCCCACCGAATTGTCCGGGGTGAGCGATTTCGTGTTGGAGGATTGGGACGGAGATGATCTGGCCGACCTGTTGGTGACCTTCGAAAACCAGGCTAGTCAGCTGTATCTTAAACAACGGGGCGCTCCGATGAAACTGGCCGAGGCCAGTTCCGATTGGCCTCAGGCACGGACCCTGGCCGTGGGGGATTTGAACAACGATCTCCGAATGGATGTGGTCTTTCTAACCGCTGAA
>JAQCFT010000093.1 GCA_027619545.1 Verrucomicrobiota bacterium
CTGCTTCCCAAGGGAGTGCGTGACATACAGGGGCAATTCAAATCCGGCGAAGTGGTCCGTGTCCGCGATGAGGAGGGAACGGAATTTGCGCTGGGCATTGCGGAATGGGATTCCGAATCCTTTCCAACCTGGAACCAACGCGAAGGAGAAATCATTCACCGTGACAATCTCGTTATCCTCTAAGAATCCGACAGCATGACAGAACAGCAAACACCCATCCAAAAAGTATTGGAAATCATGGCCAGACTCAGGGCTCCCGATGGATGTCCGTGGGATAAGGAACAGAACCACCAGAGTCTTCGTTTTCACGCAGTGGAAGAGGTTTATGAGCTGATTGACGCCATTGAAGCCAACGATGAGCATGAAATGGTGGAAGAACTCGGTGATCTTCTGCTTCAAGTAGTGTTCCACTGCCAGCTTGGAAAAGAGCGGGACGCCTTTCATTTCGACCAGGTCTGCAACACCCTGTCAGAAAAACTTATCCGCAGACATCCCCATGTATTTGGCGACACCAAAGTCAAGGACGTCGACGGCGTCTGGGCGAACTGGGAAAAGATCAAACGGGAGGAAAAAGAAGGCACGCACCTTGAGCGCAGTTCGGCATTGGACGGCATTCCCCGGCATTTACCCGCCCTCCAATACGCGGAAAAACTTGCCAAGAAGGCGCGGAAAGCAAAGCTGATTGCGTCAGACGTTCCCGCCGATGCCACCTTGCCAGCCTTTCCGGAAGCTTTGGGAGCCCAGCTTTTGGATCTGGCCATGAATGCCCAGGCAAAAGGTTGGTCCGCTGAGATGCTCCTGAGGGAAGCCATCCGGAAAAAGGAGACCGAACTTCGCGCCCAGGAATCGGACACAGTGGCCGAAAGGTGAGAATCGACTGTTGCCCTGAGATCATTCACCCCCTATCTTCACCCCATGTCAATCGTACGTCGTTTGGATCATACAAGGTATCGCGTGAGCGATCTGGAAAAGAGTGTGGACTTTTACAAGAAGGTCCTGGGACTGGAAGAAGTGCGCCGACACAAGTCACCGCGCGGTTCCGAACTGGCTTTTCTTAAAGCACCGGAAAGCGAAGAACTGATCGAACTCTGCTATTTTCCCAACAGCGGGAAAGTGGAGGTTCAGGAGGATCTGACGCATCTGGCGTTCATCGTGGACAGCTTGGAGGCGTTTGGGGAACACATCAAATCAATCGGGGTTGAGTTTTCCGACGGCCCCACCATGAAACCCGATGGCAGCGGGGGATTCGCATTCATTGATGCTCCCGAAGGTTATGAGATCGAGCTCATCCAACGCAACCCGGCGGCAGTCTCCGACAAGCAGTCCTACTGAAACACTTTCAAGAAAAATGAAAAAGCCCCGAAGTAAACGCTTCGGGGCTTTTATGCGGGTGAATGAATTCTTGAAAGATTGATCGATCAAATCAACGGTCGCTCGCACCCTGACGACCTGGTCCACGACCACCGCGGCCACGACCTTCACCTTCCGGCCGACCCGGCTGACCACCACCTCTGATTTCAGCCAAACCTTTTTCAGCTTCCTCACGTGTGATAAAACCATCTTTGTCGGCATCCAATGATCCCATCAACCGCTGCATCCGCTCAGGCAGTTCGTCCTTGGAAACCTTGCCGTCATTGTTGGCATCCGACTGCATGATACGATCCACCATCTGGTTGTTGCCACCGCCGCCACCACCTCGTTGAAAAGCTCCATCACCACCCCGTCCAAAGCGACCGGGACCTTCCCCTTCGCCCCGAGGACCGCCTTGTGGCCGAACTTCATCCAGTGAAATCTTGCCATCCTTGTTGGCATCCAGCTTCTGGAGGGCTGCTGCAGCATTTTTGATTTCTTCAACGGAAAGTTCACCGTCCTGATTCGCATCCAATGCGGCAAAAACGGGCGGAGCTCCAAAACGCCCCATGCCCCCCGGTCCCCCCGGACCGCCGAACTGGCCGCGTGGTCCGCGCTGAAATCCTTCCTGCCCGCCTCCGGGGCCTTCTCCTCTACCCTGTCCACGACCTTGACCGCGGCCTTGGGCTTGCATATCGACAGTGACTGCGGCTGCGAGGGCCGCCATTGCTAGAATAATTGCTTTTCGTTTCATGATGAAATCCTTGTTTCAATGTTCGTTATCCCAAGACGCCCCCATGGAAGAGGTGGTTACAAAGTTGAATCAAAAAATTGCCAATCCTTACCAGACAACAAGAAACAGTTGTTATTTCTGATTGGCGCATACCTGCCCATTCTTCTAACATTCGGCCATGAGCTGGTTTTTCACTACGGGGGGTACCTTGCACCATAACAGCCCCTCATACGTTGAACGCACTTCCGACAAAGAACTGTTCGATCTGTTGTCCCAAGGCGAGTTTTGCTATGTACTCACCGCCCGACAAATGGGGAAGTCCTCGAGCATGGTGCGGGCCGCCATGCGCTTGAAGGAAGTGGGCATCGACACCCTCATCCTCGACCTCACCGCCATCGGTCAAAACGTCAACGCAGAACAATGGTACGACGGTCTCCTGGTCAAAATCGGACAATCCATGCATCTGGAGGATGAACTCGAGGACTATTGGATGGATCACCAGCGGTTGAGTCCCGTTCAACGTTGGTTCCAGGCCATTCGCCACGTGATTTTACCCAGGGTCAAGAAAACACTGGTTATTTTCTTCGACGAACTGGACATGGTGCGTAGCCTGCCGTTTTCCACCGACGAATTCTTCGCCGCTATCCGGCAATGCTACAACCAACGCATCGAAGATGAGGAATACAAGAAACTGACCTTCTGCCTGCTGGGGGTGGCCACACCTGCCGACCTCATCAAAGACCCCAACACAACACCATTTAACATCGGTCGCCGGATACCTTTAAATGACTTCTCTTATAACGAAGCCATTCCCCTGGCGCGTGGGCTGGAACGAAACCCGGACGATCAGGAACGCTCGATCCAGTTGCTGCAACGCATCCACTACTGGACACATGGCCACCCTTTCCTCACCCAACGACTGTGCCGGGCCATCACGGAATTGGTAGCTGGCGACGAGTCCTCGGACCTGACACCGGGTGCCCTGGTGGATTCGGTCTGCGAGGATATTTTCCTATCCAGTCGGGCGCGTGAAAAAGATGACAACCTCCTCTATGTTCGCGAGCGCATTCGCCGGAGTCATCTGGATCAAATGACCTTGCTGGAGCTGTATGAACGTATTCTGAACAATGAAATCGTCCCGGATGACGACACCAACCCCATGATCAGCGAACTTTTCCTATCCGGCCTGATTCGTGTGGAAAAAAATCACCTCGTCGTTCGAAACAGGATTTACCAGCAGGTTTACAATCTGGAATGGATTGACCGCGTCCGTCCGGTCGCCGAAATCGAAATGCCCGAAGGCGAACGCATCCGCATCCGCTCCAACTGCAGCATCGGACGAACCGACGCCAGCGATCTGTGTCTGCCCAACCAGAAAGTCTCCCGACGCCATGCCATGATCCAAAAAGAAAAGAACGATCAACTCTGGCTCATCGATGCAGGCAGCCGCAACGGCACCTTTCACAACGGTCGAAAAGTCACCGAACCCACTCTCTTGCGCGACAAGGACCAAATCAACATCGGTCCTTTCTGCCTGATGTTCCATCAGCCCGATGCACCACGTGATGACGAAGGCGGTCAGACCACGATGGACAAAACGGTCTTCGATCTCTGAATCGTCACCAAAAAGAAATGGAGTCGCCACGAGAATATGCGAATTAACCTTCCCATCAGGGCTCAGCAAGATGTGAAGTATTGATTCGCTGATTGCTGTTCAAGTAGATTCAGCCGCATTCAAAACTCAACAACGACAATCCATGACCCATCCAATGCCCCAAACCAGCAATTGCACCCCATCGTGGCTGCGCGGATTTCTTATGTTCGCCTGTGCTATCAGCGCCTGCATGGCGGCGACAACCGAACCTTATTCGTTCGCCAACCAGGAAGCCCGACTCGAACAGGCCCTCGCAGAACAACCAAACATGGGGCACGCGAAGAACATCATCCTGTTCATTGGCGATGGCATGGGCGTATCCACCATCACCGCTTCGCGCATCCTGGAAGGTCAACAACATGGCGATACCGGAGAAGAAAATTACTTGAGCTGGGAAGCTTTCCCGAACACCGCCATGATCAAGGTGTACAACAGCAACCAGCAAACACCCGATTCAGCTGGCACCATGAGCGCCATCATGACCGGACACAAAACCAAGGCCGGCACTCTGGGATACGATGACAAAGTGGTGCGCGGCGCGCATGATTCGGGGGAGGACTTCGGAGGCTCCGCCAGGAAAGTGGAAACGCTGCTGGAACGTTTTGAAAAAGAAGGCCGGTCGACCGGAATCGTCAGCACGGCCCGAATCACCCACGCAACCCCCGCCGCATGCTATTCTCATTCACCGGAACGGGATTGGGAACAGGATGCAGACGTCAGAACCAACCACAAAGATGCCACTAATGCCGGGTTCAAGGATATTGCCCTACAACTGATCGAGTTCCCTTACGGAGACGGACTGGAAGTCGCATTGGGCGGTGGTCGTCTGGGTTTCATAC
Organism: Verrucomicrobiota bacterium; assembly: GCA_027619545.1. GTDB lineage: Bacteria > Verrucomicrobiota > Verrucomicrobiia > Limisphaerales > AAA164-E04 > AAA164-E04. The sequence continues at coordinate 4,577 of JAQCFT010000093.1, forward strand.
CAAACACCCAGCCTGATTACGAGAATCCATCCGCAAAAGGAAAACGACAAGATGAACGCAATCTGATCAATGAATGGCTGACGAAACCCAAAAGTTCGTTTGTTTACGACAAGCAAGGTTTCGAACTGGTGGATCCCACTCAAACAAAAAAACTGCTGGGATTGTTCCAAGACAGCCACATGCAATACGAAGTCGACCGAACAAAACCCATTTATCCGGAGGAACCTTCCCTGACGGAAATGGGGCTGAAAGCATTGGAGATTCTGAGGCAGAATGGGAAAGGCTTCTTTCTGATGATTGAATCCGGACGCATTGACCATGCTCATCATGCCGGCAATGCCTACAGGGCTCTGAACGAAACAATAGAACTCTCCAACGCGGTCAGAGCCGTTCGAGAAAGTTTAACCGAGCAGGAACTCAAAGAGACACTCATCATTGTTACCGCCGACCACAGCCACACATTCACCATTGCCGGTTACCCGACACGCGGAAACCCGATCCTCGGACTTGTTGTGAACAATGATAAACAAGGTAAACCGGAAAAAAGTCCCGCCAAAGATGCCCTTGGACTTCCCTACACCACACTGGGTTATGTCAATGGAGGCGGTTACACAGGGCCAATGGTGAATATCAAAACTCAGGAGATCTCCAACGGAGGACAGCATTTTCACGAAAAGGCAGGAGGTCCATTGTCCTTTCTATCCAAGGAGTGGAAATACATCCATGTCCCGAGGGAAGCCAGACCGGACCTGACCGAAGTGGATGTCGAATGCGAACACTTTATCCAGGAGGCGGCCATCCCATTGGGCAGCGAAACGCATGGAGGTGAGGATGTCGTGGTGTATGCGACCGGCCCGATGGCTCATTTATTTCGAGGCGTTCAGGAGCAGAACTATATTTACCAAGTGATGCGGTACGCTTCGGAAGAAAAGCATTTCTGAAAGTGATATGGTCCGGCGGTCATGAACGACGAACAAACCACCACCTGGCGTCTAAACCAACCAGAGGATCAGCCAGAGGATGATTCCCACGCCTTCCAAAGCACTGCCCCATAGAAACCAGTGAAAGAACGAAGGCGTACCACGCCGGTGCCGCCTGGATACGCGTAATCCGTCCAGGTAATCCTTCCAAGGTGCCCAGGGGTAAAGAAAGAAGGTTGATGTACGGGTCCGCCTCCGCACGTACGGTTCAATCTTCAGGAGCCACAGAAAGATCAAAGCAATCAATCCTGCCCCCAATCCCCACAATCCATACATCATCATCGGCGACAGCACCGTGGGATCATTCGTCGGATTCACGAGCAAGGTTTTACAAGGTTGAACAGCTGATGACAACTCAAGCTTTTTGACAATTCTGCAACTTTAGTTGGAAGGCGGAAAAAACCGATGCTCACCCCGCCGGGAAGCCCTTAATGATTCAAAGGTATCCTGAGGGGATCCCGGATCGCCTTGGGACTCCATCCAGTTTTCCATCGCTTTGACCAACTGATCTTTAACATCCTGCAGCTTTGGATCTTCGATCAGATTTTTCATTTCATAGGGATCGGTTGCCGTGTGATACAAGGCCTCAGCAGGACGACTGGTGTAGCGTTTCACAAGATTGTAGGTTGCCTCATCCTCGGTCGCATTCCATACCCAGGTGGCCCAATACGGATTGTTCAACCGACCATTCCCCTGCATCCCCATCAGGTGTTTCTCAATATAGATCTCATCAGGTTTCAGATTTCGGATGTAGTGGTATTCACCGTTGTTGACACTTCGAATCGGATAGGGCGGACCTTCGGGAACATTGTTGTGCATGCCAAAGGTGTAAGTACGGTGACTGTCGCGTTGTCCGGTCAGGACATCGAGGAAACTGCTGCCATCAAAATCCCCGGAAGCAACCGCTCCCCCCGCAATATCCATCAAAGTGGGCAACACATCGGCATACTGCACCATCGCCTTGGTACGTTTCCCCCCCACCACCCGTCCCGGCCAGCGAGCGATCAAAGCCGTGTGGATCCCCGTATCCCAATTGGTCCATTTGCAACCGGGAAACTGGGCTCCCTGCTCGGAGGTGAACAGTACGACGGTGTCGTTGGACTTGCCCGACAAGTTCAACGTCTGCATGAGTTCTCCCACCTGACCGTCCATATAAGTGATCTCGGCAAGATACCGACCAAAATCCTCACGCGTCCGCGGCGTGTCGGCAATGTTGGGCGGCAATTGTATTTGATCCGGCGGATACTGGGAAGGATCCCCCATCACCCAGGGCACGTGAGGTTCAACCAGAGCCACCACCAGACAAAAGGGTTGATCGGTATCACGTGAGATGAATTCACTCACCGATTTCAAGTCATGCGCACGTGTCGGATTGCGAACGCAATTGTCATCAAAGCCATCCACCGCTTCGAAAGGAAACACCGATTTCGGACTGACATGCACCTTCCCAGCCAACCCGACGCGATAGCCAAGTTTTGAAAGATGATGCGGCATGCTGATAATCCCGGGACGACTGGCGGAATGATTCCAGGCACATCCATTTCGCATCGGATACAATCCCGTATAAAGCTCAGCTCTGCAGGGCTGGCACATGGCTGAAGTCAAATAGGCGCGATCAAACACCAACCCCTGCGAAGCCAGTCGATCGATGTTCGGTGTCTTCGCATTCTTGCCACCATACACGGGCAGATCATTGTGGGTACAATCATCCGCCATAATGATCAAAAAGTTCGGAAGCTGCGCAGCCGCATCGCCAGAAAAAGTCCCCACACAAAGCGACAGTAATGCATACCAAATGCTTGGATATCGGATCATGCGGAAATAGTGGGTTCGAATCCGCTAGAATTCAATTTGAAAGATCCAGCCCTATAAAGCTCAATGAATATTCAAATGTTCAAATTTCGATGTATTTGCCACTATTCATCGACAAAATAAATTTCGCTACCTCTGTGGCGCGCATTTTTAAAATTGGCCATGCCGGTTGAATAACGACCGCAATGGCGATTTTTCAATTCGCGAGGTTTTGTTGATACCTTAAATTCCTATCAGTCGTGACCAACACATCATACCCAGCCTCTTCCGCAGCTGCGATCAGATCGCCATTGGACAGACCGCTCCAGCCATGCCATGCGGCAGTCTTCACCGAACCTTCTGGCAGGAATTTGCTGAGAGGTTATGACGTTCCTTGGTCAAAAAGTATCCTCATGCAGCGCACTGAGGTTCGGATCCGGCCAAAAAATTCAAAACGGCTTCTATTTGTCCTCTGTCAGACCCCGGAAACCAATCAAGGAATTCATCTATAGTCGCTCCTGCTTTGAAATTCTCAAAAAGAGTCGACACGGGAATGCGTGTCCCCACGAAAACGACCGCCCCCCCCATTTTGTCGGGGCTTGATTCCAATGCATGGCAGTCTTCCCAATTCACAGACCGACTGTATCAATCATTTTGTGCAAATTCAATACTCAAAAAAACACCACCGCCCGGTTATTTAAACCTTCCGACCTGCAATCTGGACCGATAGGATTGGAAATCATGAGAACTCTGTTAACGACCTTTTGGACCGTCTTGGTCTGTGCTACGGCGATGAACGCACAGGAGGCTTATTACTCCGTGGAGGACTATGATCATGTGGAGAAATTTGATTCCCACTTCCACATCCGCACGGTTGAACCCAAATTCGTCGAGCTGGCGGCGCAGGATCGATTCAAATTCCTGAACGTCGTGGTGCACACTGCCGACTCCACGGAACTGAAACAAAAACACCAGGCTTCTTTCGCACAAAAATCGGTACATCCCGGACGGGTGGAAGTGGCTTCCGCGTTTCCGCTTGAAGGGTGGGATGATGTGGACTGGATTGAAAAAACGATCCAATACCTGGAGGCCACTTTTAGAAATGGCGCCGTTGCCGTCAAGGTTTGGAAGGACATTGGCATGGAGTTTCGGGACAAGGACGGCAAATTGGTCATGATTGATGATCCTCAATTCGATCCGGTGTTTGATTATCTTGAACAAAAGAGCATTCGCTTGATGGGGCATCTGGGAGAACCCAAAAACTGCTGGTTGCCACTGGACGAAATGACCGTCAAAAACGATCGGAATTATTTCCAACGCAATCCCAAATACCACATGTATCTCCACCCCGAGATGCCTTCCTACGAAGATCAGATCAACGCACGCAACCGCATGCTGGACAAACACCCCAATCTATTGTTCATCGGGGCACACTTCGGGAGTCTGGAATGGAGTGTCGAGGAGTTGGGCAAGTTTCTGGACAAGTATCCCAACGCGGTGGTCGACACAGCTGCTCGCATGGGACAGATCCAGTATCAATCCAATCAAGACCTTCAACGCGTCCGAGACTTTTTCGTCAGATACCAGGACCGCATCGTTTATGGAACAGACGGAGGAGTGACAGCTCCCGGGCAGGCAAAAGCATCCTATTACCAGATGCAACAACGTTGGATATCCGACTGGACATACCTTTGCACGGATGAGCAGCAAACCGTCCCTGTGCTCGATATGCCAGTGAAAGGACTCAAACTACCGCGAACGGTCATTGATAAAATCTACCGCAGAAACATTCAACGCGTTTTCCCGGATAGTTGGAAGGCTCTTTCAAATTAAGATCCCCAATGCGCTTACAGGTATTTTAATTCACTCCAGAGCAGTTCGAGATCGTTATCCATGCTGGCCATCTTCAGAAGTTCCTTTCGATCTCCAATTTCCAACGCCATGCGAAAGAATTTTCTGGCTTGAGGAAGGTCGCCGGACTGGCAGGCATAACAGGCCAGGTTATATGGAATGATCGGTTCCTTTGGAAACTTGGCCGCCGCTTCCAGTAACGCGGTGGTTGCTTTTTTGACGGAGCCCTTGGCGGCTCTTCTAAGAGCATAGGACCGCAGGATATATCCACCGGAATGATCCGGCAATTCCCTCACCATCCCCTCGGCCAGTTCCAAAGCTTCGTCCCATTGCTTGGTATCGGCAAAGATCCGCCATTTGAGCTCCGAATACTCCGGACGCACCCGCATGGCCGGTTTGATTTTATCCAACTCCCCGAGAGCTTCGATGGGATTTCCCAACAACAGCCACCCCTCGGCGCTGGACAGAAAATATGAATCTGGTGGCGGGATGTTGCTCACGGTCACTATCAGGGAATCTGTGTCTTCGTAAATCCGTCAGGATCAAGGTGCTTGGGCACATAGCCGACAGATGTCTGAATCGCATTGGCGCAGGAGCAGCCGGCGCTGGCTTCCGGGGCCAGCAACAGTCCACCGGCCGGAATCATCCCCAGCCAGCAACCACTTCGGAGCCCCTCGAACTGCACCCGTTTGTCAGTTTCCAGATCCCATTGTCCATGATAATAATGACGGTAAAAAATACTGTTCAACGCCGCTGACATCGTACCGCAACCACGACGCTCGGGGAGATCAGTCCGAAGCAGTTTACCATCCCTTAAACTGAAAGCCCTTTGGTCGGAATAGAACGTGTCCCCAATGACCACGGGATGCTGCAAATGACCGCTATGATGATTCTTTCCGGCCTCGTGACTTTCCTCCCACAACAACGATCCGGCAGCCATCGGCGCTTGATTCAAATCACCTTTTACCTCTTGCGTGGCAGTGTTGAATGCAAAGGTGTGATAGTGCTTGTTTTTGTCAGCTCCAGTGACCACCAAGGTGTCGTTGCTGAAACTCATGTAGGTCATGAATTGACAGGAGCTGAAGTCATGCACCCGCTCCCACTGTTGTTGACCACTTTCCAAATCCAGACAAACCAGCCGCACCTCGGTCAGAACCTCAGGCTCCAACCTTCCGGAGGTCGAGGCCATCGCTTCCGGGTTCAGGCTTTCCAGAAAATAGATCTCACCGTTTCCTATGGTGATCGTGGAATTGATAATGGCCCCGCCTTGATAACTCCAAACTTGTTCACCGGAATGACGGTTGAGTCCGAACAAACCATTGCTCACCACGCGGCTGACGTCTTCCGGATGGTATTCTTCAAACCACTCACCGTCGTCACCAAGATAACCGCCGCCTGATTTCACACTGCTCCCGATCAGCATATCCTTCACCGTGGCCATGTACCCCCAGTCCACTTGCGGGGAACCTTCCGGACGCATCACTTCAAAACGCAGTTTTCGTTCCCCGGTGTCCCCTTCAATCCCAATACAATAGCGTCCCTGAGCAATATAAAGGTAATCATGCGTACCGATCATGTTACTGCAATCACGGGGCATGTTCGATCGACGCATTTCAGGACTGAAATAGTTCCACAGGATGGTTCCGTTGTAGGAGTCCACTCCGAACAATGTGCGATCCCCCTGAATGAATAACCGACCATTGACAGACACCGGCGCCGGATTGCGAGGACCACGATCCGGCATCGGACGAGGACCCGGATCCCCCCACCACAAGACTCCCAGTTCGCCATGAACCAGAGCATCCTGACTGCAGGAGGAATTATCCGCACCGCCGTACTGATGACTCCACTCACCTGCTCCGACCAATTCACCACGTTTGGCCATTACCCAAGATTGTTCCGCGCCCTTACGCACATTCACTTGAAAATCTGAAAGCGCATCCGAGACACTTTTGACTTCAGAAAACGGAGTATCCGCAGTCACCGCCACACAGATGGTTCCTCCAGCGGGGCGAACCATGCGTTTCAGCCAGTTCAGATCGCCCGCCTGATCCTTTGTTACCAAAGCCGCATCGGGAACCAGGATCAAATTGGCAAAAAAGGTTCCATAGGGAAGAGATGAGTAATCACCCTGATGCACCGTTACCCGCTCACCATAAACTCCGGCTTCGTCCAATGCTTGTCGAGCGGACTGAACCTTTTTTTCGGAAGGGTCCACCAAAACCAACTTGTATTCACTCAAATGAGCCAGCGCAAAAGCCATGCTTTGCTCCCTGTCACCAGCTCCCAGAATCAAACCAAAACCGCGTTCGCGTCCGGTCGCATTCAAAAGTCCGGACATGCTGGATTCATATTTTGAAAAAGTTTGGGCCAATCCGGAACCTGCCTCCGGATCGGAAGTTTGAACCGGAGCGTAGTAAAAGGAAGTATCAAACTCATAAAGCTTGGTGAACTGGGCACGCTCACCTGCATCAGGACCATGAATACGGAATTGATATTCCGCATCACGTTGCAACTGATCAAACACGACTTCATGTTTCCTGGAATCCATTGGCACCGAAAATTGTCTGAATTCGCCTTCGGGCCCCATCAGATCAATCCGAGTAGGCATGGATGCATCCACTTCCCACGAAATGCGGACCTTCCCTTTTCCCTGCCAATCAATAAAGGGTCCATAAGCAACAGGCATGATCACCGGATCAGGACCTGGCTTTGGAAAGTAATCTCTCTTGTCACGGTAACGCGCCTGAATCAATCCACTACCCATCGCACCATCCAACAAGTAAATTTCATGAATGGCTCCCACCAGCGCATGGTGCTCGTCGGCATCATGAAAAGCTCCTATTTCGTAAGTCAGGTTATCAGGATACCGAACCTTCCCATTCTGAGCATCAGACTGGGCAACCTGATTTCCATCCAACCATAGTTCCATCCGATCACCGGAAAAACTCGCGACAACATGATGCCATTTACCCACCATGAAGGGAGCTTTGCTTTGAATGTAGGTCATGCCCTGCCCTTTTTCAGAGGCGAGACCGAAAAAGAAGTGTTCATTTCGGTGCCCCAGAATCCAACCCGCCTTGGCAGAAGCATCGTCCTGCACCGCGCCAATAATTCCAGCCTTGGGGGAAAGCTCGTTGATCTTCAGCCATGTTTCGACGGAGAACGAACCTTCGGGCAGGCTGGCATCCTCGATTTTTTCTGCCAGCACCAACCGTTCTCCATTGCCTGTCAACTCAACCCGCGGCGGCAAAGGATCCGTTTCAAAACGAACCTGCCCGCGAAAGATGGGTCGCGGACCGCCCTGGATCGGCAACATCTTTTGCCCCTGCTGACGATGGGAAGCGAAAAGCCAATGGGCTCTTACCGTCCCCTCTTCGAGCGAAGCAGATTTCACCGGAAGAAGCGGTAAGAGGACTCCTGCGATGAAAAGAGACAGGCGCATGGACAACTTTTGATGAAAAACCTTCATGTCTGTGGATATCGGTTTGGACTCTAATGGAGTTCAGCCTAGCGTCTGACGCTCCAGAGTGCAAACCCTGAATCCGTTCGAGCTGTCACAATTGTGCAACATCAAGCTCAACAAATGGAGGAGAATCCCTAACGCCTCCACCAACCTTTACCACCACTTGTCCCGGCAGGGGGAGCAGCTGGGGCATTATTGGCTCTCAACTGATTCACCAACAACTGACTACGCGCGTTTTCCAGTGCCATGATAAACTCTCCATAACTTTGAAAGCGGTGGGGAGGTTCTTTGGCCATGGCTCGATAAATGGCATCCGAGGTAGGCTGCGTGATGGACGGAACCACATGATTAGGAGGCGTCAACTGCGTATGCACATGGGCGGCAACTACTTCCTCAATTGTCGGAGCTTCAAACGGAACATGTCCCGTCAGAGCGTGATAGAGGGTTCCAGCCAAACTGTACATGTCAGAAAGAAAGGTCTCCCCTTCACGGTTCACCTTTTCAGGGGCAATGTAATAGGGAGTGCCCCAAACGGCTCCATGGAAGTTCTGATCCGCATCGGCATTGACTGCGAGCCCGAAATCAACCAGCTTGGGTTCATTCTCCATGTTGAACAGGATGTTCGAGGGCTTTAGATCGCGGTGCAACAGATTTTTAGCTAGAGCGGATTCAAGCGCAGATGCCATCTTGATCCCTACATCCAGAACCAGCAGCTCGTCCAGAACACCTTGTTCTTCAATGCGACCATCCAAGCTCCCGTTGTCTGCGACTTCCATCACCAGATAACGCATCCCGTTGAGCTCATCAAAGGTATAGATGTGAATGATGTTACTATGGTTCAGACAGGCACAGGCACGCGCTTCACGATAAAAACTTTCGAGAACCTCCTTGTCTTCGGCCAACTCGGCTTTCATGAGCTTGACCGCCACTTCCCGCTCGAGGGATGTGTCAAAGGCACGATAAACCACCCCCATCCCGCCCTCGGCGATGGGGCGCAGCAAGTTGAACTGACGCAACATCATGGGCATCATGATGGGGTATTCGCATTTGCTGCAAGGCGTTGTGGTCAACGGCTCCAGATCACCTGGTATGAACAGGTTGGCTCCGCATCCTGCGCACTGCACCATTTTCAGCGGCTTGCGTTCTTTGGTTTCTTCTGTGGACACGTTCATTTACCTAAGCATTTTTCATGCTCGCTTCAAGGTTTTGATTGAAAGTATGGCTTTCCCTAATCAATTCAATTACCGGAAATGAGCGCGATTCAAATCAAGATCACACTCCATTGTCAACTCTGCTGTTTCGAAAGCCTCCCCAAAAGCGACAGAATTTCCGAAGGATGATCGACCACCGCTTTCGCTCCGCAGGACTCAAGCTCAGTACGTGGACGAAATCCCCAGGACACCCCCAAAGGCCACATCCCGGCAATGACCGCGGTCTGCATATCAGTATTGGTATCCCCAATGTAGAGTATTTCCTCAGGCTTCAGCTTCCAAGCGGCAGCCATTGCCAAAGCCCCTTTGGGGTCGGGTTTCTTGGGACGATCGTCACAAAGCCCCCAAACCGGATCCATATCGCCAGACTGGAAAAATTCAGCCACACATGCCTGAGTAAATTCCTGGGGTTTGTTCGAGAGCACACCTATTTTAAACCCGCCCTCCTTCAAACCGGCGACCACTTCAGGAATGCCATCATAGGGTCGGGTTTGAATCTTCCATTGAACAGCATAGGCGTCCTTCCATGCCATCAGGAATTTCATGCGAAACTCATCCGTGATCTCTTGCCCCGGCACTATACGCTCCATCAGGACATTCACCCCGTCACCCACAAATGTCTTGTAAGCCTCGACCGGATGCGGTTGAAAACCAAATTTCTCCAACACACTGTTCGCCGCCGTTGCAATGTCCGCCAGCGAATCGATCAATGTTCCGTCCAGATCAAAAATAATACCCTTGATAGTCTGCGTTGCCATAAGCACTGGAGACCATTCATGAATGCCGAAAGTCTGACAACATTATTTAGAACCAAAAAACTACCCAAGGAACACCACCTTGATTAGACTCCAATCCCAATG
>JAQCFT010000094.1 GCA_027619545.1 Verrucomicrobiota bacterium
CGTGCTGCAGGTTGGAAATGTTTGTTCCGACAAGGAGCAGGTTGATTCGATGGACATTGATCTGGACTCCATCGTAGGCCTCTGAAGTCCGGGAAACCTTGAATCATTGAACTGAAATGTCAGTTGCATTCGAAAACCAGAAGGAAGTATTGGAAGCTCTTTACAACGGGAAAAGGGTTGGACAACTGCATTACGCGAAGAACCTGGCCAGATTTTCTTATACCGAGGAGTGGACGAGAGATCCAGCCGCCTTCCCTATTTCGTTATCAATGCCCTTGGCACAGAAAGATCAGACTGATCAGGTCGTGCGTCCTTTTGTCGCAGGTCTATTGCCAGACAGTGATGCTGTGTTGAATCAATGGAGCAGAAGATTTCAAGTCTCCCGCCACAATCCATTCAAACTGCTGGAACACATTGGGGAGGAATGTGCCGGCGGCATCCAATTCGTTCCGCCGGACCGTTTGCCCAAATGGCTGAGTCATTCACCTCCGTCCGGAGTTGACTGGCTGACCGAGGAAGATTTCGTCGAACGAATCGAAAGACTCGGGAAGGATGGCAGCGCGTCTCGAAAGTATGGGGATGAAGGACATTTCAGTCTCGCAGGTGCGCAAGTAAAGACCGCACTTTATCGTGACCCGATTGAAAATCGGTGGGGAGTTCCGAAGGGAATCACACCGACGACGCATATTATCAAACCAAACACGGGGAACTTTGATTCGTTTGAACTGAATGAACACTACTGTTTGAAACTGGCCCATTCAATGGGTCTGAAAGCAGCCGCATCCTGGACTGAGATAATTGGAACTACCCCCGTCATCATCGTTGAGCGCTATGATCGCATCAAGCTCACGGACAAAATGATCCGCATCCATCAGGAAGATTGTTGCCAAGCGCTGTCAAGGCCACCCGAGAAAAAATATCAAAACGAAGGTGGACCATCTGCCACCGAACTTTTCCAATTAATCCGAAACCATTCCAGTAAACCGCATGAAGATGTCATTCGGTTGCTGGACGCTTTGATTTTCAATTATCTTGTTTGCGGCACAGATGCGCATGCCAAGAATTTCAGTTTATTGATCGCCGGCAAGGGGCAGGTGCGACTGGCACCACTCTATGACCTGATATCCAACCTGCCATATGAACAATATGAACCGAGAAAAACAAAACTGGCCATGAAGATAGGCGGACATTACCGCCTTTGGGAAATCGGTAAAAAGCAATGGCAAAAGGCAGCAAAAGAATGGCAGTTCGATCAAGATTTTGTGATCGATCGCCTCTACACCGCATCAGAAAAACTGAAAAAAGCCGCACATGCAACCAGATCTGAAATGCCCGGACAAGCACATGAACAAAATCGCTTTTTGGATGAACTCGCAAAGTTGATTTCAGACCGTGCAGATTCATGCTCAAAAAAAATCGCTGATCAAAATTCAAGACATGGGGCTTAAAGGTATATTCCATCATCCGCTCTACTCCTTCTCAACATCTGCGTCAATCTGCGAGCATCTGTGGTTCAAACTTAGCAACCCGTAAAAAGTAACAAAAGTTAAGACTGACCCTCCCTCGTGTGTGTTTTGTCTTTTATTGTGGCGGATCGTGATTACTCTTTGGGCGCTACGTAGTATTGGCATGGAAACCAAATTTATCAGGAACTTTAGCATTATTGCTCATATCGACCACGGCAAGACGACCTTGTCGGACCGCTTGCTGCATTTGACCGGAACCATTTCGGACCGTGACATGCAGGCTCAGTTGTTGGATTCAATGGATCTGGAAAAGGAGCGCGGCATCACCATTAAAGCGCATCCGGTCACGATGTATTATACCGCCAAGGACGGAAACCGGTATGAGTTGAATCTGATCGACACTCCCGGGCATGTTGATTTTTCTTATGAAGTCTCACGCAGTTTGAGTGCTTGTGAAGGGGCTTTGTTGATCATTGACGCCGCACAGGGGGTAGAAGCGCAAACAGTTGCAAACCTCCACCTGGCCATGAAGCAGGAACTGACCATCATTCCTGTGCTCAATAAGATCGATCTTCCACATGCCAATGTCGAGGAAGTGCTCACTCAGTTGGAGGACATTCTGGCGATTCCCCGTGAAGAGGCCATTCCGGCCAGTGCCAAAAACGGCATCGGCATTGAAGAGATTCTGGAGGCAATCGTTCAGCGGGTGCCTCCCCCCAAACCGACGGGCGCTGCATCGACACAAGCCCTGCTGTTTGATTCTTATTACGATACCTACCGGGGTGTTGTGACGCATGTGCGCGTTTTTAATGGTGCGTTGAAGGCGGGAAATCAGGTCAAATTGCTGCATTCCAGCAAAAATGTGGAAATCAAGGAGGTCGGCAGTTTCAATCCCAAACCATACAAACGGGACGAACTAACCGCTGGTGAAACGGGCTATTTCACCGCGAACATCAAGTCTCCGCTGGATATAAAGATCGGCGACACCATGACCGATTCCAAGAATCCGTCGCCTCCACTTCCCGGTTTTCAGGAAATTCATCCGATGGTGTACAGTGGAATATATCCCATCAACACCGCCGACTACGAACACCTGAAAGCCAATCTGGCCAAACTGCAACTTAATGACTCTGCGTTTGCCTATCAGCAGGAGACATCCGTGGCGCTCGGCTTTGGTTTTCGCTGTGGTTTCCTTGGCTTGTTGCATCTGGAAATCATCCAGGAACGATTGCGCCGTGAGTTCGAGATGGACATCATCGCGACTTATCCCAGTGTGGTTTACAAGGTCACACTGACTGATGGATCTGTCAAAGAAGTGGATAATCCGGCTCACCTGCCACCGGTCAATCATATCGAAGTCATTGAGGAACCCATGGTCAAATCGTTCATCATCTGCCCCAACGGTTACATCGGGGACATGATGGCTCTGGTATCAGAAAAGCGCGGACTTCTGGTTCATACCGAGACCCTGGACGGAGCGCGAGTGATGCTGACCTGTCGCATTCCTTTGGGTGAAATCCTCATTGATTTCCACGATCGCATCAAAAGTTTGACCCGGGGTTACGGCTCCATGGATTACGAACACGATGGGTATGAACCAGCCGACATGGTGAAACTGGACATGCTCGTCAACGCCGAATCGGTCGATGCCTTTTCCTGCATTGTCCACCGCACCAAAGCGGAATACAGGGGACGCGCTCTGGCGGCGAAACTGAGCGAGGTCATCCCGCGCCAACAATTCCAAGTGGCGATTCAAGCTGCGATCGGAGGCAAGATTGTTGCCCGTGAAACCGTTCGCGCCCTACGCAAGGATGTGACCGCAAAGTGCTACGGCGGTGATATTACGCGAAAACGCAAATTGTTGGAGAAACAAAAGGAAGGTAAAAAGCGTATGAAATCAGTGGGATCGGTGAACATCCCGCAAGAAGCCTTTGTTCAGGTGTTAAAATCATGATTACTTTTTCAATTCGTTGGTTGACCTCCAAAAAGGTCCGGACAGCCGTCCAGATGCGGCATCATGTATGGAAATATTTGAACGCCCAGCGCGACCTTTTGAAGCCCGATGCCATTGAAGCCCTGGAAGCCTCCATGCAGCAGGTCACCCATGCCATTCTTGCCAAGGATGGCGCTCCCAGCCTCGACGAGGCGATGGAGAATATCGAGAAGACCGCCAACGATTGGCTGAAACCTTACCCTCACGCGGCGTTACGCGAGAATATAGAAGTGTTTCTGGTCGCGGCAGCGGTGGTCTTGGCGTTCCGATCCTTTTTCTTCCAACCCATGGCGATTCCGTCCGGTTCGGCTCAACCGACCTTTTGGGGAATTGTGGCGGAAGATTTGAAATCAAAAAAGGATGCGACCGTTCCAACAGGGTTGAAAAAATACTACCTGTCGTGGGTCAAAGGGGAGAAATATTACCACGTTCAGGCGCGCAATTCTGGCGTGTTCCGCGCCATCGATGAAAAACCCGTGCGGGTCATCCCTTTCATCACCAAACAACGTTTCATGGTTGGAAATGAAAAGTACACGCTTTGGTGGCCTCCCGAGAACCTTTGGAGCGAATCCAGACTCCAAAACGGTCTGTCCATCAAGGAAGGGGATGACATCATCAAATTGAAGGTGACCAGTGGGGATCATTTGTTTGTCGATCGGTTCACCTACAACTTCAGGAGACCCACGCGCGGAGAAACCATTGTATTCAAGTCAACGGGTGTACCCAAATTGACCCAAAACACCCATTACATCAAACGACTGGTCGGACTGGGCGGGGAGAAGATTAGTATTGGAGATGACCGCCATGCCTACATCAACGGCACCCGTCTGGAAGCGAGTGATCCCGGTTTCGAATTCGTTTACTCATTTGGTGACAATCCCCCTGAGGACAGCAAATACTCAGGCCACGTGAACGGTAAAGTGGCTTTGGAAGCTGGCAACATGGCAGTCGGTATGAATACCCAGTTCCGGGATGGTGAGACGGAATACCAAATCCGCGACAACCATTACTTCGTCATGGGCGACAACACCATGAACAGTTATGACAGCCGTGCCTGGTTGGATTTCCCACGTGAGAAGGTCATTGGAAAACAGTTTTTTGTCTTCTGGCCCATCACCGATCGATTCGGATGGCACAATAAGTAGTCCTTACCACAAGGCGGATGCTGATACATTTCGCAAGATTTTAATGCTTCCGGAGTGATCGGTTCGGTCATTTCAGGAATAATAAACCCCGGTTTTCAGCTCAAGATTTAATCCTATCTAGCTGACGATCATAATCTTTTGTTAATCGAACTAAAGTTGAACGCAATGTGCCGTTAAAAGCACAGTTGTTTCAAGGAGCATTTTGCTCTTAATTACCGTCGATCCCAAAAGATATTCAACAGAACGTATATGATCATGAACATTCAACCAAAAAGCAAAGGTGTGTCCCGATCAAAACACCAGGGTTTCACACTCATTGAACTGCTCGTTGTGATCGCCATCATCGCGATCCTCGCCGGCATGTTGCTGCCGGCCCTCAGCAAGGCAAAGGATAAGGCCAAAGGCATCCTTTGCATGAACAATACCAAACAACTCATGCTGGCTTGCCACATGTATTTGGGAGACAATGAAGACAAATTTCCGGCTTCCTGTCACGGAAGCGGAGTCGCACAAGGCTCATGGGTGACCGGATGGCTGGATTGGGGTAATCGCCAGGACAACACGAACGTCCAATACCTGCTGGACCCTCAATACTCTGTTTTGGCTTCCTATTTTTCAAATGCCAAAAACATCTTCAAATGCCCATCGGACAATAAACTCAGTGCCGCACAAAGACGTCTCGGTTGGTCCGAACGCGTACGAAGCATTTCAGGAAACATCCGCGTAGGCGTTTGCAGAAACAACGCAGGCGGTTCGGCAGCCTGGGCTTCCCGCGATTACGCAACGGAAGTCGAAAAAATGTCAGGATTAAATAACCCGGGCCCATCCGAGACTTGGGTCTATGCGGACGAGCATCCGGACAGCATCAACGATGCAGGATGTTTCACCCCGGAGCTGGAGCGCGGCAATCCCTGGGTGGATACCCCTGCGAATTACCACAACGGCGCTGGAGGCCTCGCCTTTGCGGACGGTCACTCTGAAGTGCATAAATGGACCGCCTCCAACTCCCAGCAAAACAACCCCGTCCGAGTCGCTTCTTTCACCGCTCCTGCAGCTACTGCGAATGATCCGGACGCTGTGTGGCTGGCATTGCGCACGCAACGAAAAGCAGGGCATCAGCTTCCAGTTGGAGCACGATAAAGATCCGATACAAATATTCACAACAACTCAAAAGCCCGTCGAAATCATCCGACGGGCTTTTTTATTTGAACCGACCCCAAGATTGGACTACACAAGAAGAAGTCTTATGCATACCAAATTTTCCAAAACTTTTTGCTCACTCATCGGAACCATGACCGTTATCGCAGCACTCCTCACAGGATGCGGCGGCGACTCTGCTCCCAAGGCTGTTGCCAAGGACATTGATGCAGTCGCCCTGATGGAAAAACTGATGAGCGACAACTCCAAGGAACGGTTTGACGCCCTGATTGAACTCAGTGAGGGCCGGGAGAATGCAGCTCCGGCTTTGGATATGATTGAAGAAGTTTTGAAAACCGACAAGGATGCCAAGAACAGGGAAATGGCAGCCTACGTGTTGATGCAAATGGGCCCCAAAGCCGCCAAACCAGCTTTGCCAACCCTCAAGGAAGCCTTGGAAAAAGAAAAGAACGGAAACGTTCAAATCAACATCATCAACGCATGGAACGCCATCGATCCCGACACCGCACCAAACGGCGGCGGACGGGGCAACCAGCCTTGATAAAAAGCTTTCCTGGGTAGCGGGTGCCTGCCTGTCCCGCGACTGCGTGGATCCCCGGTGTGCCACCTTATGGCTTGCGAATGTCATATCACCCCACGAAGGGAACCCTGACAATTATCTCTTTACCCTATATCCGCTCTTAGGCGCAGCCTGAGAAATAGAAGACGAGCGCCGCCTTGCACCCACTTCTAACCTTCAGAACATCCAAGCTGTTATCAGGATGCTATGGAAACGCTTCAGCATCTCGAAAACCGTTGGCTGTCCGCATTGCGTGTTTATTGGTTAGGAATAGCCCTATGGGAGAATTATGGGACGAGGTGGCACTCATCCCTCCATGCTTTAAAAAGGAAACCCAATCACTCCCTCAGGGAGTTGCACATGGAACAACATTCCAAAAAGCAATTTAATCCCGATCATCAAAGCCAAGATCATGGAGCCGGACACATACCATCGGCTCCCCTGCATCCATACCAAAGCAAATCCGAATCCAAGGGAAGATAAGGTAAAACCCAACCAGGGAATCAAAAAAATATAAGCGCCAAAACCCAATAAGAACCCCAAAAGCGCTTTGGTCCTTGTCGTTTCCGTCTTGTTTAATGCACCAGATGGGTGCGTTGCTGATTTCCATTTCGCGAACAAGCCGCTCCCGCACAAAGCAACACCACCTGTCGTCATCAAGACGCCAAGCAAAATGGGAAAAAACTGGGGCCCGGGGTCCTGATTGTTGGCAAATCCAGGCTTTTTAATGTCCATGGAAAGGACCAATGCAAGCAAGCCCAGGATCAGCCAGACAGCTCCTGACAGAGTCTGCCGTGATGACTTGTCGAATGTCGTGTTCATTGCTGGCTGGCATATCCAGTCGCATCTATCACCTTCTCCCACTTGGCATCCTCAGACCGCAGGAATTCCTTGAAAGCGTTACCTTGTTTTAATTCGATGCCGAATCCGTTCTTCTTCATAAAGGATTGGTAAGCTTCAGAGTGAGTAATTTCAGAAAAGGCTTCGGTTAATTTGATCACCACAGATTCGGGAGTCTCAAGAGGCAACATCAAACCGCGCCACCCTACCATCTCCCAATCAATCCCGGCCTCCTTGCAAGTAGGATATTCAGGATAATCCGCAAGCCTTTCGCCAGACATGACGGATAACACACGCAATTCCCCGGCTTCAATTTGGGCTGCAGCTTCAGGAACACTGCAACATACAGCATCAATGTGTCCCCCCATCAATTCAACCAAAGAAGGTGCCGAACCCTGCGTTGGAATCCACAGAATGGAATCCACAGGCAAACCGGCAGCAATCTGAAATCCGGCCCGCGCCAAATCCCACGCGCCCCCGGTGGCGGTTCCCGACATCTGCACCTTGCCGGGATTGGCTTTGACGTGATCGAGAAATTCCTGAAGCGAATTCCACGGTGCATCCTTGTGCACGATCAAAGCAGCGGCGTCCGCATTGACCTGCATCAAAGGTATGTAACGCTCGTAAGTAAGATCGGAAATACCCATCCAATGCATGGTGCTCAATTCAAAGGTCCCCATTGTGATGGTATATCCGTCAGGTTTGGCATTGGCGCCAAATGAATGCCCCACCGCCCCACTGCCACCAGTTTTATTCTGCACCACACAAGGTACGTCCAGAGAAGTTTTGAGGGCATCGGCCAAAAACCTGGACACACGATCAGTCCCTCCACCGGCATTCCAGGGACAAATGATGGTGATGGTCTTGGTGGGATATTCTGCGCTGGAATCGACGGAATGTTGTCCGGATTGGGGACCACAGCCAGACAACAAACCCGCGATCATCAAACAGACACTTTCCCGCCTGACAAGAGCGGACAACCATTTTGGGTATAAAAGCTTCATGAGGTGCACCGAGCATGCTCCAAAACCCATGCAGTGACAAGACTCCATTCCCAAGTCACCAAACGAAACTTATGATTGAACCTACTTAACGGAATCAGGCGCAAGCGGCTTCAAATCCACTTGCTCGCTATGATTCGTCGGCTCAGAGACATGTGGGGAAAACATTCCACGGGATAGTTTAAACAGATGAACGGCCACCAGAATGGCGCCGACCACAATAAGCACATCAAATAGAATGAGACCCTTGGAAATGGCCATGGAACGATAAACCTTTGTAAATTGAAATGTCACCATCCTCACCTGAAAAGCTGGTGAATTGGATTCAGGTTGATCCATAAAAAAAGACAATCACGGTATTCAGTTATTACTAATTCGAAATTATACAGTTCGACTGGAATAACCACCATAATCAGTACCAAATTTCCGACATTAAGTCCTAAAATGCGACATTTTGAGGGATTTTATGTCTGAGTGATGGTGTCCATGCACGCTTACTGAAGACGATTCCTCTTGATCAATACGCTGAAGGGTCCAAGCCGGAAATTTTCAATGATAAACTCGGAGGCATGCATCCCCATCGCCTCGACTTGGTGACACCTCTGTTTCAATGGCGTCGCGTACGTCAGAAAAGTTGGAGATCAGGCAGTGGTCATTGTGTTGGATGCCGCATCCACCGGAACCTTTGCGTATGAGTGTGCGGTGGATGTTCTTGTAGTGACATACGAAGATACTTTGAAAGACGGTTTACTGATCGATGAATCCACACAAAACAAATGGGATCCCTGGTCGGGTGAAGCAGTGGAGGGTTCGTTGAAAGAAAAACATCTTCGTCCGGTGTACGACCTGATCACCTACATGAATGCCTAGGAAAATTTCTATCCTGATGGTCAGTTGATCCGATAGTGTTGCCGTTTCCCGAATCTGTTTATAGTATATTGAACCGCAGATTTGCGCAGATGGACACAGATGTTGGGTCAATAAAATTTGGCAGTAGAAACAACTCTAATCGGTCAAAAAGCAAGGCCATTCCAAAAGTACCGATCACAACTTCCTTACCACTATCTGCGTCCATCTGTAAAATCTGCGGTTCCAACAACAACTCGTGAAGGATGAACAAGGCTACTTGGTCGAGTTGTCGGCATCGGTAACTTCTTTGAGCCGGATTTTCTGGCTCATCTGTATGGAGATCTTGGTCTCTCCGGGCAGCATGGCTTTCATGGCCTCAGGGACGCTCATGAGCATGGTCATTTCCTGAGTGGCGTCCGATTCCACGATGTGGCCGGATATCTGATCGAGCTTGATGAGTCCGGTATTTTTGCCGCCTTCCATCGAAATCTTCATACCCATCATCTCATCAATTTGATCCTGTCCAGCAAGCACCTTGCCTTCGTAGGATAAGACATTCAACTGAACTTCGCCCTGAGTGGTCTGGCCCAGATATGTGTAGGCGTTGTCGATATCCATGGCACCACTGATTCCGAAGACCTGGGTATAAATGCGATTCCACTTATCGCCGCCTTTGACTGCCGTTTCGGGTAGAAAAGGATATTGGATCAACTGTTTGAATTGGTCTTCTTGAACGATACCTTGAGCAACGGATTTTGCGGCAGCGGGAAGTGCGTTGATCACTTTTTCATACATTTCATCCACTCCTTCAACGGAAGTAATTTCCCCGGCGGGATTCAAGGTCATGGTGAGCTTTTGTCCCATCAATGCGTCCAATCCGGCCAACATGGAATGCATTGGATCGATGGATTCGGCGGCCTTTTTGTTGTCGCTGTCGTAGTTGAGCTTGTTGCCCATCATGTCCATGTTCAGCTTGGCGGCCAGGAATTCCATTTCGAGCTGGGTATTTCCACTGGCAGGGTCCTTCCGGGTGGTGAGCGCATAGGTGAAGTTTTGATCGGCCTTGCTGTTCATAGCGGCGGCCAGGGGAGAATTGCCTGCAGACGTGACCTGATCGATGCCAATCTCATATACAAACCTTTTTCCTACAGGCCATTTTAAGGTGAGCTGCTGTGGTTCAAGTATGCTTGTTATACCCTGTTTCAACTCCGGATGTTCCTCCTGCATGCCGGATAGGGTTGTTTGGTTTATCCCATTGCTGGTTGCGACGCTTTTGGCTTCCTGTTGGGACATCTGATCGGCTGTGATCGGATCTTCGGTTTCCATTTTGGAGCAACCGATGAAGAGGATTGCCAGACACCATATAAGAAGAAATGATTTCATCAAATTTGACTGCATGATCCCAGACCATTTCACAGCATCTTAGGAATGGCAAGGAGAAGTCATCACGGATTTGATTGCCTGATGCTTTGAATTCAGATAGGCATCCTTGTCATGAAAATACGTGTGCTTTTCATCTTGGGCATTCTCTTGGCGACTTCCATGATCGCCAGTGCTGAGGGATATCTGGCAGGGGTCGCGGTGCGGGATGTCACCCCGTCTCCGTTGCTTCCGGTGTCGGGCGGCATCGGCCCGTCGAATCCGGTAGAAGAACAACACGGCAACCTAACTGTGCGAGCATTCGCCGTTCAAAACGGGGAATCGACGGTCGTGTTTGTTTCATCCGATTTTCTTGGCTTTCCATCCGCTCTGGGAAATCGTGTGCGTGAAAAAGTACACTGGATCCCCGGGGAAAACATCCTTATTGGAGCTTCCCACACACACAGCGCACCGGATTGCTATGGCTTTCCCGACGGAAAAGGCGGAACCAGCGCAGACCCGAAATACTGGGATCTCGTGTGCAACCAGATGGCGGCAGCCATCCACTCGGCATTGGCTTCCTTGCGCCCGGTGCAATTGAAAATCAACACGGGTGAAGCTCGTGGAAAAATCGCCTATAACGCCTACGCAGAAGCACTCTATGATCCACGTTGCCACGTCATTCAGGCAGTGGGCTCTGATGGAAAACCGGTTGTGACATTGGTGAATTATGCCGTACATCCCGAGGTGTTGGGATCGAATGCGGGGATTTGCAGTCCGGACCTGATCTGGCCCATGACCGAGCGCATCGAACAGGAACTTGGCGGAGTCGCGATGTTCATGAACAGCGCCCAGGGCGGCATGGTAACTGCGGACAACCGCAAAGAGGACGGCAGTGACTCCCGCACCTGGGACGAATGCCTGAGAATAGGTCATCTATTGGCGGATGAAGCCATGCGCATCATAGGTGAAGCAGACTTTCAGACCGAATCCCACCTGGTGGTTCACGCCAGTAAAGTCTCCTTCCCCGTGGAATCCAGGGAAATGCTGGCCGTGTTGGAGGCATCGCCTTTGAAGTTTGAGTTGGAAGATCAGTCACGCATTACCACGACGATGAACCTGGTCGAACTGGGCAATGCGCAAATTTTGACCATTCCGGGGGAGGCACTGCCCAATATCGGTTATTATCTGAAACGTCAGATGCAAGGCGAGCACAACCTGTTATTCGGTCTGACCAATGACGCCTTTGGCTACATCATGACCCGTGTCGACTGGGGGAGTTTTAAGCGCTACCAGTATATCACACGGGTTTCTCTGGGTGAAGGCACTGGAGAGGCTTTGATCACCGAATCGATCAAACTGATTGATCGGACACGCTGAGTTTCTTTGGAGACATTGTTCATGAGGGAAAAGCCATTGGAAAATCTGGAACCGGGTCGAACGGTGTTTGAGACCACATCCAGCGTTCGGCCGGATGATATCGACATGTTTCGGCATGTGCACGCCAGCAAATATCAGGATTACCTGCTGGCGGCTCGATTCGACCAGATGAACCGCTGCTACGGCATTTCGATGGAACAATTCATCGAAGCTGGCTTTGGTTGGTATGTGCGAGAGTTTCAGATTGAATACAAACGATCGCTCGGACTCGGGGACACATTCAAGGTGCGCACCTGGATTCAGGATTTTTATCGTACCGGAGTTCGGGTGGAATACGAGATCGTTCGCTTGCCGGATGAGAAACTCAGCTGCCGTGGATCCTCCCATTACACGCTCATTTCCTTGAAAACACAGCGACCGGAACCTATTCCAAACTGGGTTCTGGAAAAGTACACAGTTTGAGACTATATTATTTCTTCCTTCCACAGGGCCTCGGAAATAGGATACTAAGGGGGAGGGAGGTTGAAGGTGTTTTTGTAGACTTATCTGGAAATCGCTTTCGAATCATGACATCCCAAAGTTGTCAAATCGTTGTAACACTATCGAAAAATGCAGAAAGTCTTGTTTATTTGTACGGGGAATTGGTACCGCAGTCGGTTGTCTGAAGTGCTGTTCAATTACTACGCCATGCTTGGAAAAATTGAATGGCGTGCCGACTCACGCGGGATGACCGAGACTTCCATTCGTGGCATTTCTCCGGACGCAATGGCTTATCTTGAAAAGAAAGGACTGCACACCTACCTCGACGAACCCCGAGATCCGGAAGCTATCAAAGTGTCCGATCTGGAGGAAAACGATCTGATCATTGCCTTGTGCCGGGATGAACACGAGGGAATGATGCGTGAACGATTCGGCCAGATTCCCAAGTTCATGGAGAACCAGGGTAAGCTTCGTTTCTGGAATGTATTTGACGTCCCGCCTGACATGCCGTCCGGATTCAGAAGCCTGTTTGGCTCCAAAAGCGAGCGACCTTCACAGCCTGCTCACAGCAGTTCCGAGCACATCGACCTTGCCGTCAAGCTGCTGATTCATGAGTTATCGGAAAATCAGCTGAAAGCGACCATGGATCCCAAATCTACCGGTCAGGAAAGAGAATAAAATCAGGGAACCTCGACATCGGAATGATCAGGTGCGATTACTTGAGCGTCCGGCAGAGGGGTTCTGCGGCGACGCCACCATTGTTTGAGCAAACCCTGAGATGGACTGAATGCCCAGGCCAATCCGAATAACCCCGAACCAGCCACCACCATGCAGCCAGCAGTGGAACTGTTCAACCAGATGGCCAGGTGCACGCCCACAACGGTACTCAACGCGGCATGCAGGATGGATAACATCATGACTTTGGGAAACCGGGTGGTCAGCAACGAAGCCGTTGCTCCGGGCAAGATCAACATGGCAATCACCAGAATCGCGCCCACCGCTTCAAACGCGCTGATAACTATCACCGACAACCAGCACATCAACGCATAATGCACACAGGTGGCGTTGATGCCCATCGATGATGCCAATCCGGGGTCAAAGGAACTCACAAGTAATTCCTTGTAAAACAACAGGACCAAACCAAGCGTTAATAATGCAACCATCCCCATCCGGACCACAGGATCCGGTGCGATTTCATGTCCGGCCAATGAGGTGAACGGTTGAATGGACACGAAAGCGATTTCGCCATGCAAAACGCAATCGGCATCCAAATCCACCTTATCGGCATAGACACTGATCAAGACCACCCCCAGGGCAAACAATGTAGAGAAAGTGATGCCGATGGCGGCATCCTGTTTGATTCGGGTGCGTTTGTGGATGATTTCAATCAGCATGGTCGTGACGATGCCGGCGACCAGAGAACCGATAAAAACGGCAAGCCCGTAAGAAAACCCATGTGAAGAAGCACTGGCATCATCAGCGCCCCCACCGATCGACCAGGCGTTCGCAACCAGAAACCCGATCGCCAATCCCGGCAGCACACTGTGGCTGATGGCGTCCCCCACCAGAGCCATTCGGCGCAGAATCAGGTAATTCCCCGCCAAACCACACGCGGCACAGACGAAAAAGCCCATGAGGACAATCCACCCGTAAATGGGGAGGTCGGTCGTCCAAGGAGCCACCACCACCGTTTGCCAATCCCAGGCTGGAATCAATTCATTCATGACTGTTTCCCATAACCGGTGCTGCCACCCGACAATCCACCCGACCCCGCCCCGTGCACCGATACAATGTCTTCAGGAGACGGGATGGGTTTACCGTGTGGATCTCGGCTGGCGAAGTTCAATTGCCGTTCGAGCTGACGCACGATGTCCTCACCCAGAATATGTTCTATTTCTTCCGCATCATCGTGAACATGATCGGGTGGATAATTGGCGGCATCGGTCAGATACAACTCCCACAAACGATGGTTTCGAACAATGGTTTGAGCGCGGCGCATTCCCTCCGGAGTGAGGTAGAGCGCCTTTTCGCCCGGAGGCAACGTAGCGAACCCCATGTGTTGGAGCTCCCGGCATGACTCTTCCGATGTTTCCAGCGTCTGCCTGCGCGATTCCGCCAGTTCCATGAACGTAACACCTTCTCGTTTGAAACCTTCCCGTTCCATGACATGAAATACCGCCTTGAGTGTGTTCTCACGCCGTACGCGTCCGGACCGGGCACGTTGTGTCCACCATCGATGAAGGATGCCGTGCCTTGGTGCGAAGAGAAACGCCAGTAAAAACAACCCCGCAGTGGAAAGTACCATGAACGGTCCGGTAGGTAGCTG
>JAQCFT010000095.1 GCA_027619545.1 Verrucomicrobiota bacterium
TCTTATTGAAATGGTTGATTGTCATGGCTGTTATTTTGGGCCAGCTTAATGATATCCAAGTTCAAAGCCTTTACTCTTATGAAGATTTACATGCCATTTTGCATTACCCAGGGTCGTGTCAGGAAACACGGATTCACACTTATTGAGCTGATGGTTGTGATCGCGATCATTGCTATTTTGGCTGGAATGCTTTTACCGGCTTTGAGCGCTGCAAAAAACAAAGCGCATCGTGCAAGCTGTATTAATAATTTAAGGCAATTGGGTATCGCTACTTTCATCTATGCCGACGACCACGAAGACAAACTATACCCTTCGTTGTTCAATCCGGAGGCACTTGCCGGTAGCGCTCCTTGGTGGTCTTATCGTCTGTTTGGCGGAGCTGATGGACAACCTGCCGATGTGGATAATCCATTCAATCATGGTCACCTCTTCCGCTATAACTACATCACTGATGCGCGCATGTATTTTGATCCTGGTCTGAAAGGTGTGGATGCCAATCTCGAAGGGCGTGGATATGAACTGAAATATTACCAGAATGATAACAATCCATTCCCGGTGGCTCAAGGGGCCTGGGTTCGATCCAGCTATGTTTACTACCCGCAATCCCAACAGCCTGCCACCAAAACACCGGCCAATGAGAATCAGGCTCAGTGGCGTAAAGTGGCCACCAAGTCCATTCAACTGGCTTCTGATCGAACTTTTATCACGGGCTTTATCTATTCCTTCAAAACGATCCCTCACAAAACCAACCGAAATCCGGTCGGTCTCAATGTGCTATGGGGAGACTCGCACGTGTCCTTTTCCAATGACAAGCGTGCTTTCGATCCCAGCTTATGGGATGTCCCTGAAGGCAGCACTGCAGGTGATCTGAATCCCGGAAACAACCCCGAACGGTTTCGATCCATTGTGGGCTGGCTGCGCCCATAGATGCATGTTTTGAGTTGGTTTTCCTTGGTGACATTTTCCGGTCCTGCATTCAGAATGGTCGTGTATTCAACAATCTCAACCGACTGCTCTGATGAAATTCAAACATTTCGTTCGTGTTCTTTGCGCCGTTGTGACCATGCTGGCGTGCCATACCTGTTATGCCGCCAAACCCAATATCCTGATTGTCACCGTCGATGACATGAGCTGTGACTCGGTGGGAGTGTTCGGTTGCGAGCTTCAGGGAACCACACCTCACATCGACAAGTTGGCTCAGCACGGGCTGCGTTATCATCACGCACATGTGCAAACGGGCAGTTGTTATCCCTGTCGTAACGTCTTGTTTTCCGGTCGCTTTTCCCACAATACCGGAGTCGAAGGATTCTATCAGGTTAAGAACACCACCTATCCACATATGGTGGACTTGATGAAGGCTGGTGGTTACTTCGTTGGCATCCGAGGCAAGGTGGCCCACTCCACTCCGTATCAACCTTACGGATGGGATGAAGATTTGACAGTGATTGATGGCAAACTACAGCACACCAAGCATCCCGAATCCTATTATCAATCCACCAAAAAGGGCATCGAATCCGCCGTCAAAGCCGGGAAACCCTTTTGTCTCAACATTAACATCTCTGATCCTCACAAGCCCTTTTACGCCATGAACGGCAAAGGCGATATCGTGGGTGATTCGAATGTGCCTTCGCATATTTTCAAACCTGAAGAAGTGCCCATCCCTGGATTCCTGTTTGATCATCCGGATGTTCGGTCAGAGCTGGCACATTACTACTCTTCCGTGCGTCGTGCGGATGATTGCCTGGGCCAGGTGATGAAGGCATTGGATGAGTCCGGAAAACGTGAGGACACAGTCATCTTCTTTTTATCGGATCACGGCATGCCCCTGCCCTTCGCTAAAACAGCGGTATGGCATCACAGCACACGCACCCCATGGATCGTTGTCTGGCCGGGCGTCACCCGGGCTGGAGCGGTGGACAAGCAACACATGATTTCCGGTGTGGATCTTCTTCCAACCCTGCTGGACGTAGCAGGATTGCCTCATCCGGAGGGTTTCGACGGACATTCATTTCTTCCGACCATTCGAGGCGAACGTCAGGCCGGGCGCAATTACGTCTACAAATTTCACAACGAGAATTCCGGACGCAATCGGAGTCCCATGCGCAGTGTACAATCCAAACAATTCGGATATATTTTCAATCCATGGTCGGATGGCAAACGTGTTTTCAAAACCGCAACGCGGGGCACCATCACTTTTCGCACCATGCAGCAACTGGCCAAAACGGATGAAACCATTGCCGCCAGACTGAAGCTGTTGGAATACGGTGTGCCGGAAGAATTCTACGATTACGAAAACGATCCCGACGCGTTGCACAACTTGATTGATGATCCACGTTACGCCGATGAAATCACACGACACCGTACCGCCATGTTACGATTCATGCGCGCGTCCAACGACCATGCGCTGGAAGCTTTCGAGCATCGTGATGATCCGGCGGCTGTCAGTGCTTATGTCGAAAAGAAACAAGCCGAAGCCGATGCCCGGCGCAAAGCCAAGTAATTGGAAGGACTCACCTCAACCCAAAAACGAAAACAAGATGAATCGCTACCCTCTATTTACTCTTTTAATCGCGGCAGGTCTCAGCGCCCTTTGTTGTTCCTGTGCCACTCCTTCGAAGGCCACCCCGACTCCAGCGCCCGAGCCTTTCGGTGTTTTACCAAGTGAGCGACAGTTGGCATGGCATGAATTGGAGTTTTACGGATTCCTGCATTTTTCGATCAACACCTTTACCGACATGGAATGGGGTAGTGGCGAAGAGCCTCCTGCGCGATTCAACCCCACGGCCTTTGATGCAGATCAGATTGCGCAGACTGCCGCTGACGCCGGGATGACCGCATTGATTCTCACCTGCAAACACCATGACGGGTTCTGTCTGTGGCCATCGGATCATACCGAGCATTCGGTGAAGAACAGCCCCTTTCGCGATGGTAAGGGTGATGTCGTTCGGGAAATTTCCGATGCCTGCCGCAAGCGCGGGCTCAAGTTCGGGGTCTATCTTTCACCTTGGGATCGCAATCATGCAGAGTATGGTCGCCCGGCTTATATTGATTATTTTCGTGCACAACTACGTGAATTGCTGACTGAGTACGGTCCCATTGCTGAAGTATGGTTTGACGGTGCCAATGGCGGTACCGGCTTTTACGGCGGCGCAAATGAGAAGCGCAATATTGATCGTTCCACTTATTACGATTGGGAGAATACCTGGGCCATTGTGCGCGAACTGCAGCCCCAGGCAGTGATGTTCAGTGATGTAGGGCCCGATGTGCGCTGGGTTGGGAACGAAAGAGGTATTGCCGGGGATCCTTGTTGGGCGACTTACACCCCTCACGGGCTGAATGGACTCAAACCTGCCCCTGGTCAGACCATGGACAAGGAAGGTCAGAATGGGCATCGGGACGGTGAGTTCTGGATTCCCGCAGAAGCGGATGTTTCGATCCGTCCGGGCTGGTTTTATCACGAATCACAAGATGACAAAGTGCGCACCTCTCAAAACCTTGTTGATCTCTATTATAAATCCGTTGGGCGTGGCGCATCCTTCCTGTTGAACCTCCCTCCCGATCCGAGGGGCATCATTCATGAAAACGACGTTGCCGCGCTTAATGGTTTCCGAGCTCATTTGGATGCCACCTTTGCAAACAACATGGCCAAAGGCGCCCGACTTACTCCAAGCAACACACGAGGCAACCAGGAAAAAGCCTACGGTGCTCATTTATTGCTGGACGGAGATCGCAATACCTATTGGGCAAGTGATGACAACGTGAACACTCCTACATTGGAAGTTGATTTTGGACAAACAACCCGGTTCAACGTGATTGATATCCGCGAGCACCTGCCCTTGGGGCTGCGAGTGGATCAGTGGGCTCTGGACAAATGGGATGAAGGAAGCGGAGAATGGACGGAATTCGCTTCAGGCGAAGGAATCGGCAACCGCCGACTCTGGCGTGGGGAAACCCAGACCACTTCCAAAATCCGCCTGCGTATTGTTGAAGCACCGGCATGTCCGGCCTTGAGTGAGTTTGGTGTTTATATGGCACCGGAGTGGGCTGAATAAAACATTGCCAAAGGTAATTTCAGAAAAAACTCTGCGTCACTGCGTCCCTAGCGCAGCGGGCATGAGGATAAGAAGCATCAGCGAGCCCCTTATAAGCAAATGCTTTTGGCAATCAGTATGGGAAAGGAATGGATTCAGGGTTTCATAACCATTTGAAGTCACTGAACTGTTTAATGCTTTTAGTCGCATCCATTGCCTTTCCATTCGATTGTCTGGTCTCGATTTCGGTGGAACAGGTCACAAAAGAACGTGCCGAATCATTGGGCTTGTCGTTCAAAATGCATAACAACGGAGACGCTGGTTATGCTGTCACCATGGATTTTTCATTGAAGGGAAAATAGCAAAAATCACCTGCGTCCGGCTTCAAATTGGAGAAAGTGAACACCGAGTCATGTCAGCTCCGAGTGACCACCCTCGTTACGGCCGATGTCAAGGATGCCTTCTTGAGCGTCGGTAAATCCACATATCCATTTCAGATACTCGTCTCGCCAAGACTCTTTCCACTCAATCTGCTGATCTTCACTCGTTTCTTTGAGGTTCCTCTGATCTGGTTGATCATGGACTATTCGTCTTGAAGGAGTTTGTCCGCGAACGCCACTGGCTTTCCGGTGATTTTATTGATGGGCATCAGTGCCTGTTTTGATCGAAGTTCTTTGCCGAGTTCATTGGCGAGTTGTTTGACACGGACCGGTTGATCCGATGCATGGTTGTGTTTTTCTCCGATGTCGGTTTCCAAATTGAATAGTTCAAGGCGTTGATCGCTGTGGTGGTGGATAAGTTTCCAGGGGCCGCGACGAATGGCGCTGAAGGATCCCTGGCCACTGTAGTTGTGCGGGAAATGCCAGATGAAATTGCGATCTTCGGACTCGATTTGATCTCCTTTTAGCAAGGGAACAAAACTGCGGCCATCCACGCTCTGCTTTGTTTTGCCATGCCAGTCCACGCCGGCAAGTTCGAGGATGCTGGGAAAAAAATCTTCAATGATCAATGGCGTATCGCAACTCGCAGCGGGCTTTGTCACGCCCGGCCATTTCACGATCATTGGTTCGCGTGTGCCTCCCTCGTAAGGGGTCAGTTTGTGTCCGCGCAGGGGCAGGTTTCGAGGGCATTGGGAAGGTGAGCCGTTATCGGACATGAATATCACGATGGTGTTGTTTTCCACTCCGAAGCGCTTGATGGCTGCCATCACATCCCCCAGTGATTTGTCCATGCCTTCGATCATGGATGCCAATGTGGCTTCGAAAGGTTTGAGGCCTGCGTCGATGTATGTTTGATAAAACCGATCATCCTTTTCCCAGGGCGCATGCACCGCATAATGGGACATGTAAAGGTAGAAGGGTTCTTTTTCGGCAACGGATTGTTCGACTGCTTTGATGGCTTCGAGCGTCAGGGCTTCGGTCAGGTAGATATTTTTACCGTGGTAATCTTCCAGTCCTGGAACATCCCAAATAATTGCAGGTGGATCGGTGCGCCACGCAGCGCTGAAGTTCTTCTCACCCCAATAACTACCCGGACCTCCGGCAGCATGTCCGGCGATGTTGATGTCAAAACCAAGATTCAACGGATCATCTCCCGGTGTTTCTTTAGCGCCGAAATGCGCTTTGCCGACATGGATGGTGCGGTATCCCGCTTCCCGCAGAAGGCTCGGCAGCGGTGTGACTTGATAGGTCCGTTCGATCCCCTGCTCCATGCAGATGCCATTTACATTCCAGACGGGTGGTTGGAGTGTTTTGTGGGGATTGTCGGGTGAGGCATTTTTACGCAGGGTCCAATTGGTGACCCGATGTCGGGCGGCGTTCATCCCTGTGATGGCGCTGACTCGGGTGGGTGAACAAACAGCCGAAGCATAGGCCTGAGTGAACTTCATCCCATCAGCGGCGAGACGCTGCATGTTGGGGGTATGATAGCGGCGGTTCAGTTCGGTAACTTCCGTGTGGAATGGCACCGAGGTTTCCTGCCATCCCATATCGTCCACGAGAAAGAAGACAATATTGGGTCGAGTGTCGGCATGGATGTGAGCTGCGCACATCACTCCCAAGGCCATGAGCCAGATGCTCATCGATTTCGAAAATGTCATGCCGGTAGCCTATTCGAAGAACTAAATGTCTGCAATGGTAGGTCCTTCACTGGCATCCAGAATATTCAGCCGAAAGGCGCTGGTGGTAATGGGTGTATCGAGTTTCTTTTGAAACCAACGTCCGATGGTCATGCAGGTTTCCTCACGTCCAGAACGTTCCAGCGACTCAAAGGAGCAGCGTTCCAGTTCCGTTGATTGATTCATCGGATGACTTGGATTTTAAGATGAATGAGATTGGGTAACAATATAAACCTCCCTGATTTCTGCCCAAATGTCACATGACTTCTGTCGAGTTTGTTGACTGGAATAGTTGTATGAGTCATATTGTGAATCATTATGACTCAGTTAACGATTCGTATTCCATCCGAAGCGCTGGAAAAGAGCCTGAGATCACTGGCAAAAGAGCGGGGTTGGTCGCTGAATCAAGCCAGTAACTACCTCATGTTAAAGGGTGCGGGATTGTTGGCGGAAAAAAAAGATGATCGCATTGGGAACCAGCTCGACGCCTTCATCGGATCCTGGTCAGACGATGAAGCAGAGGAATTCATGATTCATGTCAATGATGCTTTTGGAAAGATTGATGAAGACCTTTGGAAATGAAACTCATTCTGGATACCAACGCTTATTCAAACATGATGCGTCGACATGAGAACGTCGTTCGCGTTATTGGTTCTGCTACTCAAATATACCTCCCGGCTCCGGTGGTTGGCGAATTATTCTTTGGATTTCAAATGGGGAATCAATCCCAACAAAACCACCAGCAACTTCAGCAATTTCTTGATCATCCTCTCGTTGAGTTTTCTGCCACCGATGAATTGGTATGCAACCGATATGCATTGATTTTGAGTCAGCTTAAGAAAAAGGGCCAACCAATACCAACCAACGATATCTGGATTGCAGCGCATGCGCTGACCCTTGGCGCCGATCTCCTCTCTTCAGATGATCATTTTTCCTGTATCGATGGATTGAGTTGGTTGAAACCATGAAGGTTTTCGGGCGGGATTCAACTTTGTTACTGCTTTAACCATCCCTGCGCACGCATCCAATCCGCACACCGGTGGTGCCAGGTCGTTACCGGAGTCTGGGTTTCACGCAGCCCATATCCATGACCGCCTTCGGAGTAGATATGGAGTTCGGAGGCGACACCTTCCCTCTTCAGGGCCTGCATCAGAAAGAGGCAACCTTCCACCGGTACCCCATCATCAAATGCATGCGCCATGAAGGTTGGTGGAGTGTCGGGGGTGACTTCAACGTGGGCGGGCAAGCCGGTCCGGTCTGGATTGGTCAAACCTCCGGGATAGATGAGGACATTAAAATTGGGAAGATGACTGATCGCGTCCATGTCATCTCGTTGCTCATATTGACGCTCCTTTAACATCCCTGCCAAAGCCGCCGTTTCTCCACCCGCCGAAAAACCCAGCACACCGATTCGCTGTGGGTTGAGCTGCCATTTTTCGGCATTGGATCGAACCATACTGATGGCGCGTTGTGCATCCTGCACCGCGGAAATCCAGCGACGCCCCTGCCGATCTCTGGAAGGAACTCGATATTTTAAAACGAAGGCCGTTGCTCCAAGTTCGTTTAACCACTCCGCGACTTCGGTTCCCTCCAAATCCCAGGCAAGGATGTAATGACCGCCTCCCGGACAGATCACCACCGAAGTTCCGTTCGCCTTTTCAGCGGAGGGACGATACACGGTCAACGTAGGAACACTGACATTACCGGTCCGCATCACACGTTTGCCGGCCACCAGATTGTCACCTGGTTTGGTCGTATCAATCTCGGCAGGCAAATCCATATTTGGAGCCGGAGGCGTACCTTTCCAAAGTTGAATTACTTCCGGCACGGCGGCTTTCGCTTGTGAGATGAATAAAAGAGAAAGGAACAAAACCACACATAACCCTCGAATGGAGCAAAGCGTTTTAAATTGCATGATGTGAGTATTGCTTCAAAATTTGTGCTCAAGCAATCAGGAAAACACGGGTGTAAACTAATGAAACAAATAAGAAATACTAATTAATGACATACGCTGATCGCCGGTCCACAATCCATCCTTTCTAAACTCATGAATGATCCATTAAGACATCATGAACATTCTGCAACACCAAAGTCGGTTTGTAGCATCCTATTGATAATAGGAATGTTAACGACTACATGTGCGGTTCTACTTTATTCCAAATATTCCATGCCGAATGTGCAGGGCAAGCCGGCGATAGAGTGGATTCATTGGAGATCAGCTGAAGAGAATCCTCGTGCATTTGATGAAGCGGTGCAGGTGTTAGGCCAGGATGTGTGGGATTACCTAGAAAACGAACTCTCATTGCGAGACAACTTTCTGGAGCGTTCATGGCGGAAGGTATATCCCAAAATGCCAAAAGGCGTGTTCAAGCAACCTAAAACGGCGGACGAAAGAATTCTCGATGCACTCATCTTGTTAGAAAAATTAGGACCGGTTCCAGTCCAACTACAGCCATCACTGGTATCCATTTTCAATTCCAATACCAATGTAAGACTTTTTGCGATTTATGCTCTTCGAATACTTGGTGAATATGCGAGTGAGTTGACGGCATCTACCGTTGCATCTACTCAAACTTTCCTCCGAGAGACCAATGATCCAACTTTGAATTTTGCTGCCTACTGTTTGCTTCTGAAGAAAGGAATTGAACCCGACCTTTCAGAAGAAGATTTGGTAGGGATGGTTCCTAAATTAACAGAGCTGTCGGGAGAAGAAATTCAGTGGTTCATTTGTCATTCAGATGCGGATGCACTTTCTTTCTGGAAGGCACATCTCAGACGGAATGACACCTTGTTAACCCATCTGGTCACTCCTCGGCATATTAGTGGAATATCGAAGCGGGAGCGAAAAGTTTTGTTGCTTACCGCTGCCCTTGATATTTGCGAAGACTGATCAAGTTCATCCCAAAACCAAATTCTGAGTGCGGTCTCCGTTTCATGGGATCTGTTCGATCGAGAGGTCATTGGGCAGCGAATTATCCCAACGTACTTACGGGCCTTGAAAAGTTCAAATGAGTATTTGCAACAAACCGCTGCCCGCGCACTCGTCAATTTTGATCCGCCGCCGAGCTTGGTGATTCCTTGCTTGCAGGAAGCAAAATCTTCAAGTCCCCACCCAGAGTTCTTCGACCATTACATTACATATTTCGAAAAACTAGAATTACCCTGAGTTGGATTTCCCGCATCAGAGTGTACCTCGGAAGCGCAGCACCCAGGAGAGTTCTTTCCAGCATTCTCATGTTTCACCTAAACTAAAATGCACCTTTGTATTTTAAATAAAATGGATTCCTCCCTCCGCTACGCTGTAAACACGAACACATAGTTTCTTGTTACTTGTCAGAACATGGCAAATGGCAATGCCAGACCATATGATGCGAAAATCCCTGGTGGCCACTTACGAGCTAGTTATCGGACATTTGGTAGGCCGTTAATTCTACGGGCCTGTGAATACGTCATGAAATTGGAGAAGTCTTTTAGGCTTGCTCAGATATATCAAATGTCACGAAGAAGCGCTTTCAAGGATTCTGTGAAAGAAAAAAAAGCGCAAATAGAGATGCGCTTCGAAAATAAAATGTAGATCTTTTCTGAAGAGAAAAGGTTCCACGTGGAACATTTTCTAATTCCAGACCAATAGCTACTATCGGGAATGAGCCCGAGCAGCTTGTTTCATATGGACCATGAGGAGGGAGATATCCGCAGGGGAAATACCGGAGATGCGTGATGCTTGACCCAGGGTTCTTGGTTTAATGTCCATCAGCTTCTGACGTGCTTCGTTGCGGAGTCCAGGGATTTTGGAGAAATCCATCCAGTCGGGAACCTGCTTGTCTTCCATGCTGCGGAACTTCTGAACTTCCATCTCCTGACGTTCAATGTAGCCCTGATATTTAATAATGATCTCAACTTGCTGTTGCACTTCAACCGGAAGTTCCAGATTTGCAAAAGGCATGTTGGTGTATTGGATCTCGGGTCGTTTTAAGATCTGAGAAAGAAGGATATTATCGTGTCTGGTTAACTGAAGGCGTGAGATTTCTTGATGGATTAAAGTATCCTTGTGCTCGAACTGTTTGAAATTACGATCTGGAAGCAGACCAAGTTGTCTTCCTAAGCGACTAAGGCGTTGATCGGCGTTGTCCTGACGGAGCAGGAGTCTGTATTCAGCTCGTGAAGTAAACATTCTGTATGGTTCGGATGTCCCTTTTGTGACCAGATCATCAATCAGCACACCAATGTAGGCTTCATTTCGCTGAAGCACGATGGAATCCTTACCGAGTACATATCGGGAGGCATTAATACCAGCCATCAGTCCTTGTGCCCCTGCTTCTTCGTAGCCGGAAGTACCGTTAATCTGTCCGGCCAGAAAAAGACCCGAACAGGTTTTGGTTTCCAATGAAGGGTAGAGTTGTGTGGGATCTACGAAATCATATTCCACAGCGTATGCTGGACGCAGAATTTCCGCATCTTCCAATCCAATGATTGATTGAATCAACTCAACCTGCACTTCAAAAGGTAAACTTGTAGAAAATCCATTGATATAATATTCATCCGTGGCAATTCCTTCGGGTTCTAGAAAGATCTGATGATCTTCCTTATCGGCAAATCGAACGATTTTATCTTCAATCGATGGACAATACCTAGGACCAGTGCCTTCGATGATTCCCGAATACATTGGTGACAAGTGAAGGTTATTTTTGATGATTTCAGCCGTTTTGGATGTAGTTCGGGTTATTTGGCAATGTAACTGACCCCCTATTTTGTCAAGAATGGATCCAGGAGGATATTTTCCATTTGAGTGTCCTATATCCGATGAGTTGACACCGGAATGTTCCACGTGGAACAAATCTTCCTTCCAGTAACTGAAGTAGGGGATGGGTTAGTCTCTCGGTTGAGTTTCGGTTTTTTCGAAGTTGATGGATCTTTTCAGAATCCTGGGTGGTGTTCCTGTTTTGAGTCGTCCCAACCGTAGCCCGATTTCTTTAAGAGAATCTGACATTCCCATGGCCGCGGCTTCTCCTGCCCGTCCACCGGTTGCCTGTGCTTTTCCGATATGCATAAGCCCCCGGAGAAAGGTGCCGGTGGTCAGGATGATGGTTTTTCCCAGATATTGGACTCCGAATTGGGTTTCTACTCCATAAACCTTTTGATCCTTAATCAGAAGTCTGCCAGCTTGTCCTTGTTGAAGGAAGAGATTGGGCTCACGTTCACACACCCATTTAAGCCGAAATTGGTATGCCTTCTTGTCACACTGGGCACGTGGTGCCCAAACTGACGGTCCTTTCTTGGTATTTAACATCCGGAACTGTAATCCGGTCATGTCGGTGGCTTTTCCCATTTCACCGCCCAATGCATCAATTTCCCTAGCCAGGTGTCCTTTCGCCAAACCGCCGATGGCTGGATTGCAGGACATCTGACCGATGGTGTCCACATTGATGGAAAGCATCAGTGTCTGGCACCCCATGCGGGCAGCAGCCAAGGCTGCTTCCACACCTGCGTGTCCGCCACCGACAACGATGACGTCAAATTGTTTGGGATAGGTATACATGTAGGAGAATTGTTTTAGGGGGCTGGAATTTTCAGAAACTAGTCCGTGTAAGAAAACTGTGCATCAAATGGAGTTTCTCCATCAGTTCTACGGATCTTGCGGGTTGGATTAGCTGACAGGTGCTGGCAGATCTTGAAAAGTGTCTCTTGGTTTCCACTTCCTCCCAATGCTTCATCCAAACCATCAACTGTATAGGGTTGCCCTGGATTTTGCTTAAGGTATTCAAGAATTTTGATCTGCCATTCTATCACCTCACCTGCTGCCTTTTTTCCTGCTTCCACACCAGGTTGGTGGTAGGCGTTGATGTTGATCATGGATGCATATAAGCCCACGGCTCGCTCATAAAGTGCGATCAATATTCCTACAGTTCGGGGAGAGACCTCATCAATCGTAATGGTTATGGAATCTCGGTCATTCTCATGAAGAGCTCGCCGTGTTCCCAAAAAGAAGCCGCTTAAATAGTCGCCGCTTGTGACATTCGGTTCGACCTCGATTGAATTGTTTTTGCGATCCTTTAATACTTCGATGAAAGTTGCAAAGAAATCATTACGCCCGTCTCTCAGTTGCTGGATATAGGCGTGTTGGTCGGTCGAACCTTTGTTGCCGTAAACAGCGATACCTTGTTCTACTTTGTTTCCGTCCAGATCTTCTGCTTTGCCAAGAGATTCCATGACCAATTGCTGGAGGTATTTTGAGAATAATTGCAGGCGGTCTTTGTACGGTAAAATCACCATTGCTTTGTCACCCTTTCCTTTGCCACAGTGGTGCCACATCATGGCAAGGCAAGCTGCTGGGTTGGTGGCGGGATCCATGGCACGGGTTGCGGCATCACAGTCCTTCGCACCATCGAGCATGGCTTGAATATCGATTCCTTGAAGCGCGGCGGGGAGGAGGCCAACTGCGGAGAGTTCACTCGTACGACCCCCGACCCAGTCCCACATCGGGAAGGTTTCAATCCATGATTCACGAGTCGCAACTTTGAACAATTCACTGTCATCACTTGTGATGGCAACAGCGTGTTTCGCGAAAGAAAGCCCGGCATTTGAATACGCATTTTTAGCTTCCAGCATGCCGTTGCGGGTTTCCTTGGTGCCGCCTGATTTTGAGATGACAATGCTTAAAGTTGTACCCAATTGATCTCCAATCTCTGCCAATGTTTGGTCCATTCCGTCGGGATCCGTATTGTCAAAAAAGAATGGTTTCATGACATCTATTCCCGGTGTTCCCAAGGCACTGGCCACGAATTGCGGCCCCAGGGCAGACCCGCCAATTCCAATGACCAAGAGATTTTTAAAAGTCCCCCCTTGCCCCTTGATATCTCCGCCGTGAACTTTTGAAACAAATGATTGGATCTTTGAAATGGCTTCCACGATCTGGATGCGCTGTTCCTTTTCAGGTGACAAATCGGCATTACGCAACCAGTAATGTCCCACCATTCTGCCTTCATCAGGATTCGCAACACACCCTTTTTCAAGTTGTTGCATCAATTCAAGAGCTTTTGATGCTTTCTTCTTTAGCGTTTCAAAATCTTGGTCCGTGAAGGAAACTTTGCTGACATCCAGGTTCAGATTTAAATCAGGATTTGATAGGTAATGCCTCTTGAATCGGTCCCATGACGGGCTTTGAATAGTCATAATGTATACTTATATAAAGAATTAGATAAACAGAATTAAACGTCTCTTCAACTGGGTTGAATTTGGCTAGCTGGAATGTTGCATGGGCAGGATTCGAACCCGTTCAAAACAATTCCATATCTCACTTTATGATTCGCGTCAAAGGTGTTAATTTCCTTTCACAGATTTCATGGCAAAAGTATTACTCGAAAATGTGTCCAAATTCTTTATTGGACCTAAGAAATCCCGGGTTACAGCAGTCACCCATTTGAACCTTGAGATTCAAAATGGTGAGTTTGCTGTGCTGCTTGGGCCGTCAGGTTGTGGCAAGACAACCACCCTTCGAATGATCGCCGGTTTGGAAGAAATCGATGAAGGTTCGATTTACATGGACGACATCAAGGTCAACGATGTGCAACCCAAGGATCGTGATATCGCCATGGTCTTTCAGAACTATGCGCTGTACCCGCACTTGAATGTCTTCGAGAACATGTCCCTTGGCCTGAAGCTCAGGAAGTTTCAGAAAACAGACATCAAAGAGCGGATTGAGGAAGCTTCCAGTATGCTTGGAATTGGTGATTTACTTGAGCGGATGCCGGATCAACTTTCCGGTGGACAGCGCC
Organism: Verrucomicrobiota bacterium; assembly: GCA_027619545.1. Taxonomy (GTDB): domain Bacteria; phylum Verrucomicrobiota; class Verrucomicrobiia; order Limisphaerales; family AAA164-E04; genus AAA164-E04. The sequence goes on from JAQCFT010000095.1 coordinate 13,920, forward strand.
AGCGTGTCGCGGTTGGAAGGGCCTTGGTGCGCAGACCGAAAGTGTTTCTGTTTGATGAACCCCTATCCAATCTCGACGCCCGCATGCGCCTCCAGATGAGGATAGAATTGACTGAACTCCACCAGAAGCTCGGCTCCACCATGATTTATGTGACCCATGATCAAGCCGAAGCAATGACGATGGGGGATCGGATTGTTGTGATGCATCAGGGAGAGGTTCAACAAGTCGACCAACCGGTGGAAGTGTATCAACGTCCCAAGAACCAATTCGTGGCGGGTTTCATCGGTTCACCTCCGATGAACCTGCTGGAAATCAACTTCCAACCTGATAAATCGCTATGGAGCATATCAGGAACCAATCAATCCTTGGATCTTTCAGAGAAGGCTGCAGAGATTCCAACAGCAGCAACATCGCTCAAACTAGGTTTTCGTCCGGAGAAAGCTGAGTTGGTTTCTGAGAATAATGTGAAACATACCGATGGTCTCCAAATGCAGGCAAGGGTTCACTGGCTGGAGCCTACCGGAGCGGATACTTATGTGCATCTGGCGATCGGTGAACA
>JAQCFT010000096.1 GCA_027619545.1 Verrucomicrobiota bacterium
GCTCAGAGCGCAAGTTAGTTAATTCTGCTTAATTGCCTGACACTACACTAGTCACACCCCTCAGGTACCCGAGGGGTATGACTAAAAATTCTTGACACAGCTGCGGTGAAATGTGGCGGGAAGTTTAAAGAGGCAGAAAAACGGAAGTAAAAACTGGAAAGGGTTAAAGAAAAAGCCAATGAACAAACTAACGGGTGATCGAAGCAATCTGCGAGACTGACACAAACTGACACAGAATTTCTGTGGAATAATTCGTGAAAATGCGGTAAGCACTAAAGAGCGTCAAACATCAAGACCCGCAATAGCACGCACCATGACTGATGAAAATGAAAGAGAGCGAAACATGGGGGAGAGCGAAAGACACTTTCGAATCCTGTCGCTCCGAAATTTTTCTTTTTCAACAAGTTACAAAACACACTTTTCGTAGTCACAGCAAAGTGGATCTACGCCAAAGTTTGGGGAAGATTTTCCATTTTCAGACTGGTGAAAGATTTCCGTGCTCCAGGCTTGGATCAGTATTTCCTGCGAATTCATGATGCTTTGTCCTTTCTTTATTTTCTGACATCCCGCTTGTTGCTCCGTGTCATCGGGTGAGGATCAACGAATCGATGTTCCTGTTCTCAATGCAGCAAAGCCCGAACCTTTCCTCATGCTGAATCACAGGAGTCCAGCCACATTTCGGAAGCCATTCATCGAATTCTTCTAATAGCTGTTTACGAAATGGTTCACCGGATCCATTTCCGGTCACATTCCTCCTCACGTGAGGTCGTGAAAAAAACGGGGTAGGGATTGAAAAAAACGGAAAAAAAGTAAATCTAACATTGCAAAATCCTGAATAATCTATACCAAGGTCCGCTTGCGACACTATATGTCGCTGGACTTAGGAAACAGAAAGATAAAAATGCAAAACCTCTCCCGATACAGAAATATCGGTATTTTCGCCCACGTGGACGCCGGAAAGACCACAACGACCGAACGTATCCTCAAATTAACCGGCAAAATCCATAAACTCGGTGAGGTGCACGACGGCGCCGCGACCACTGACTTCATGGATCAAGAAAAAGAGCGTGGCATCACCATCCAGTCAGCCGCCACCTCATGCATATGGAATAACCACACGCTGAACATCATCGACACCCCAGGTCACGTGGACTTCACTATTGAAGTTTACCGTTCTCTGAAAGTATTGGACGGAGGTATCGGGGTATTTTGCGGCTCTGGTGGTGTGGAACCCCAGTCCGAAACCAATTGGCGCTACGCCAATGACTCGGAAGTTTCCCGAATCATTTATGTCAACAAGCTGGACCGCGTCGGCGCAAACTTCTTCCGCGTCGTCGACCAGGTGAAAAACATCCTGGCAGCCAAGCCTCTGGTCATGGTGCTGCCCATCGGTGAACAGGATAAATTTGAAGGGGTTGTTGACCTTCTGACCCGTAAGGCTTGGAAGTGGGACAACACCGGCGATCCGATGCACTACAAGATCGAAGATGTCCCTGCTGACATGGTGGACAAGGTTGAACAATATCGCGCCGAGTTGATTGAAACGGCTGTCGAAATGGATGAAGAGGTCATGGAAGCCTATCTGGAAGGCAATGAACCCGACGTCGAAACGATCAAGAAATGCATCCGCAAGGGTACAATCAATCTGGATTTCTTCCCGACCTATTGCGGTTCGTCTTTCAAGAACAAGGGTGTTCAGCTGGTCTTGGATGCCGTGGTTGACTACCTCCCCAGCCCAACCGAAGTCAAACCTCAGCCTGAAGTGGATCTGGAAGGTAACGAAACCGGCAAATACGCCATCGTGGATGCCAACAAACCTTTGCGTGCCCTGGCATTCAAAATCATGGATGACCGATACGGTGCCCTGACCTTTGTGCGCCTCTATTCAGGCAAGATGACGAAGGGGCAAAACATTCTGAACACCTTTACCGGCAAAGAAGAACGAATCAGCCGAATTGTGTTGATGCATGCAAACAGCCGTGAAGAGCTGGACAGTGCAAGCGCAGGTGACATCGTTGCTCTACTGGGTATGAAAAACACCCACACGGGTCATACTCTGTGCGATCCGGACGATCCAGCCACATTGGAGCCCATGGTATTTCCGGACCCGGTTATTTCCATCGCAATTGAACCCAAGGAGAAAGGTCAGATCGACAAGCTGAGCACCGCGCTCGGTAAAATGGTGGCAGAAGATCCTTCTTTCCGCGTGGAAACCGATATCGATTCCGGTGAAACCATTCTGAAGGGCATGGGCGAGCTTCACTTGGACATTAAAGTCGACATCCTCAAGCGCACCTATGGTGTGGAAGTGATCGTTGGCAAACCCCAAGTGGCCTACCGCGAAACCATTCGCAAATCAGTCAACGACACCTACACCCACAAGAAACAATCCGGTGGTTCCGGTCAGTACGGTCGTGTGGATTACACCATCGAACCAGGCGAACCCGGAAGCGGATTCTTCTTCGAATCCAAAGTGGTTGGAGGGAACGTTCCCAGAGAATACTGGCCTGCCGTGGAAAAAGGATTCAAATTGTCCATCACCCAAGGCGTCCTTGCCAAGTTCCCGTTGGTGGATGTTCGCTTTATCCTTAAGGACGGTGCTTATCACGCAGTCGACTCATCGGCCATCGCCTTCGAAATCGCAGCCAAATCAGCCTATCGTCAGTCCATCCCCAAAGCGAACCCGGTGCTGCTTGAACCGATCATGAAGATCGACGTGTTCACTCCGGACGACAATGTGGGTGACGTGATCGGTGACTTGAGCCGACGTCGCGGGATGATTCAGGGTCAGGACAACGGACCAACCGGTGTGCGCGTCAAAGCCGAAGCTCCCCTGAGCGAAATGTTCGGTTACATCGGCGACCTGCGCTCCATGACCTCGGGTCGTGGCCAGTTCTCCATGGAATTCTCGCACTATTCCGAGTGCCCCAATTCCGTTTCCGAGGCGATCATCGCTGAACGCAGCAAGGAAAAGAAATAATCTTTCAGGCATTCCTGTTTTACAGAAGCCCTTTCCTTCACAGGAAAGGGCTTTTTTTGTCCCTCACAGTGCACCGTTTGGTGAGCGTAGTCGAAAATCAATTATTGAACATCAATCTTGACCAATAAACACCATGTGGCAAATTGCCATCATGATTAAAACCCAAATCACCGTTCCCGATGAGCTATACCACAAGGCAAAAGAGATTGCCAAAGCCAAGGAATGGTCCTTGGCGGAAGTCTTTAGACGTGGATTAGAATACATGGCAGAGACACACACAAATCCCATCCGTCAAGAAAGTTGGAGTGTGCCCGAGATTGCATGCGGCAATACACCTCCCATAAGTGCCGAGGAATTAAAAAACTTCCAGAACGACATGAGAGACGAATTCTTGCTATCCAAACTGAAAGCCTGAAAATGATTGGAGTAGATACAAATCTGTTATTTTACGCCCTACATACAGGGATGGAAGAACATACCAAAGCAAAGACAATCCTGGCGAATTGGTCTGATTCAACCGAAATTGTGATTGCAGAACTCGTACTGATGGAACTGTATCAGTTGTTACGCAGCCCAATTTTGATGGGACGAGAAGTTGAGGCCAAGGAAGCTACCCAAGTAGTTCAAGCCTTTCGAGCAAATCCCAAGTGGTCGGTGGTGGAAAAAGCCAGCGTCATGAATCAAGTATGGAAGAAGGCCGGGGAAAAGCATTTCGCCAGAAGACGACTGTTTGATGTGCGATTGGCATATACATTGCAGGAACATGGTGTCACTCATTTCGCCACTGCGAATGTCAAAGATTTCCGTCAATTAGGATTCGCGAAAGTTTGGAATCCATTAATTTCTGGCCTATGACAATTATTCTTCGACTTCGAAAAATAATTGTCATTCTACAAAATTTCCCTTGAACTTACATCACGTTGTGAATCATATGAGGATGACGCGGTAACCGTCACGGTATTTTCACATGGATTGCCATTGACCTCCGGAGCCAGGTTTCATACGGTCTCCCTCCCTTCCAAACCCGAAGGAACTTCTGTTCGACTTCCAACGTAAGTTCGCAGTTTATATCCATGTTTGATTTGATATACCGAAAGTACGGAAAGCGTTTCCGTGCGAAAGATGATTTGTTGTCCGGTTTGACCGTGGCATTGGCCTTGGTTCCCGAGGCTGTGGCGTTTGCGTTTGTCGCCGGCGTCGCACCTTTGGTGGGACTTTATGCCGCGTTTATCGTAGGCTTGATCACGGCCATTTTTGGCGGCCGCCCGGGCATGATTTCCGGAGCCACCGGCGCTCTGGCGGTCGTTTGCGTCTCATTGGTCGCGCAGCATGGGGTGGAGTATCTGTTCCCAACGGTTGTGCTCATGGGCTTGATTCAGGTGGCTGTTGGTCTGCTCAGGTTGGGGAAATTCATCCGGCTTGTTCCGCATCCGGTCATGCTGGGTTTTGTCAACGGCCTTGCCATTGTGATTTTCCTCGCTCAGATCCCGCAGTTCACCGTGGATCCCACTGCACCTGACGCTGCCTGGAAATCAGGTAAAGACCTCTACCTGATGCTCGGACTGGTCGGATTAACCATGCTGATCATCCATTTTCTGCCCAAATTCACCAAGGCGATCCCCTCTTCATTGGCGGCCATTCTAACGGTGACCGGCATCACCATCCTGATCGAATCCACTTCTGGTTTTCACTCCCAAACCGTAGGGGACCTGGCCGGTATCGGGGGAGGATTGCCAAGCTGGAAATGGTTCACAGTTCCCATGAACCTGGAAACCCTGAATATCATCTGGAAATATTCAGCCATCATGGCTGCCGTGGGATTGATCGAATCTCTCATGACGATGTCCCTGATTGATGAACTGACTGAAACCCGTGGACGTGGCAACAAGGAATGCATCGGACAAGGCGCTGCCAACATCCTGACCGGTTTCTTCGGCGGCATGGGAGGTTGCGCGATGATCGGTCAAAGCATGATCAATATCAGGTCGGGCGGACGGGGACGTCTGTCGGGCATTTCGGCATCCATCTTTCTCCTTTCTTTCATCCTGGTTGGTTCCCGTTATATCGAAATGATTCTCCTGGCGGCCTTGACCGGTGTCATGATGATGGTGGTTTTAGGTACATTCGAATGGGCTTCGCTGCGTCTCTATGGCCGCGTTCCCAAGGAGGATTTATTTGTGGTCATCCTGGTTTCAGTCGTAACCGTTTTCACCGACCTGGCCCTGGCTGTTTTGGTCGGCGTGCTGGTTTCCGCTCTGGTGTTCGCGTGGAAGTCTGCCAAACATATTCACGTCACTGAAACCATCAATGATCACGGAACCAAAATGTATCTACTGGAAGGTCCGTTGTTCTTTGCTTCGGTAAAAGAGTTTCAGGAAAAGTTCAACCCAAGCGAGGATCCGGAAGATGTGATCATTGATTTCAAGGATTCCAGGGTCTGTGATCACTCGGGAATTGAAGCCATCAACACGCTCACCGAACGTTACCTGAATCACGGCACCAAACTCCACTTACGCCATCTGAGCAAAGATTGTCTGAACCTGCTGGATAAAGCAGCGGACATCGTGGAGGTCAATATCATGGAGGATCCCAATTACCATGTGGCCGACAACAAAATGGCCTGAGTTCAACACCCGTTGATTAACCATTATCATGCGCGCCCATAGGCTCCAGCTTCAGCTCTATCCTGCTGGTTCGTGAAGTGCTGTCCAACAGCTTTTCAAGCAGAATGATACTATTCTAAATCGATAATGATCGCGACCCAGTTACCTTTTCGCGGCGGTTTGATGGATTTTATCATGCTCCCTTTGTATAGATAAGAGGAATCCTCAAGTCCTGAGTCCACATCAAACCACTGAAAAGTTCGCGTTGCTAATGGCCGCATGCCTCTCAACTCAACCTCGTGTTGTCCCGTAATAAACACAATCAGCGTCCTATTGCCCGATGCTGCAGCAAACGCATGGTTGTCTCCCTGAGTATGGATACGATCCATAGCCGGAGACAAACTCCAGAATCCCACCTCGCTCTCAACCAAACGAACTGCCTTGATGCAGGCGACCGCTTTGTCATTGATACCGAGTCCAGAATCAGGACGATGAAATCGCACTGAAGCAGCACCTGCCAAAAGGTGCCGCCAGATCCGTTCGATGGCGTCCTGATCGGTGTGACCAAATTTGTTACCAGTTGCGCCGTATGTTTTGGTGGTATTGATTGGACGCGGACGTTTGGAAAGGTAGTTTTTGACGTAAAGAAAATTATCCCAATGTTGACGTCCACTGTTGTGATTGTTCTGAGACACATCCACGAAGTCGTAGAGTTCAGGGTGATCAAAGGTCTGGCGATGCCGTTCCGTCTTCAGATTCCAGTCATCCCACATTTCTGTTACAAACACCTGTTTCCCATCCTGTTGCGCCCTTGTTTTCACAATACCCGCCCAGTAAGCCCCCCACTCCGGTTGTGCCTTGGTTTCATTGTCCATGCAGTAGAGCACATGATCGAATTGCAGTGAAATATCCAACATTTTGTCGACAAATTTCCGTTGATATTTCAACACCGTGCCATTGTTGCGCTGCTGAGGGGTTGTATAGAAGAAAGGCTGCTTGTTGGCACCCGGATGATCGGGATATTCCGCCGCAAAACCGGAAGTGGCATAGGTATAGTTCACATTGTTCTTTGGATTGTAAGGATGGATTTGCCAACGATTGGAACCACCCGAATCCGTGTAATCAAACCGATCCCAAATTTCTATCTGCACGATGATTGATCGCTTGGCCGTTTCCTTGAGCAAAGTATCAAAACGGTCCCAGTATGCATCATTCCATTGATCCAGATCGTAATGACCTTTTGAAATTTCCTTGAAAGGATAGAGTTCAAATCCCTTGTCTTTTCGATCACTCATGGTGTTTCGGATCAGGTTACCTCCTGCCGACGCAATACGATCCAGTTGCACAATCAAGAGATCCTTTGGCCACTGGAACAAGTTATCGTCATCACTCCCTCCGACCAAGAGCACAGGTTCCCCATCATACTCCCAATACCAGTGGTTTTCAGACCATGGTTTGAGACCTTGTGACGGGTTTTCCTTCCCTGAAACTGCCGAAGGGAGCAAAAAAGAAAGAAGCATGAAAGGTCCGACAGACCATGTACGCAGGCCAGAACAGCTAAGAGTTGGGATACATTTCATGAACACCCTACCTACCCCTTCAACGCGCAAATTCCAAGCCCGAAAGCAGTCATCATTGAAATCTCATCAATCACAATGCCAGCAAATGGCGATCCGGACTTCGTTTGATGTACCACCTTCTGACGTTGCCGGACAAGGCGGGCAACTCTCACGACGGATCAAGCACACCATCGGAGGCATGTATTTTCGCTCTTTCAAGATGACGCCAGAGCGGTATGGTGGTGGCTACAAGCTGGGCCGGGATCCGAAATACACATCAGATCGGTCTGGCAGAACGCTCTTTCAGAATCGGTAATACGGACATGGCCAAATCCTCCACCCGCTCTAAACGATCCATTCGAACTTCCATCCTCTGAGACAATGGATGATCCGTTTTCCGAACTACCTTGATTACATGTCGCCTTTGGTATAGCTGTTTCCAATCATGACCACAATCCAGATAACCCGCAAATTATCACGCTTTCAAGCACCACAGGCAGTATGGCTGACAATACTCATGATGGTTGTGTCACTCACATCAGCCACTGCGGCAGACACCTCCTCCATGCCCCGTGGCTATTCCATCCCTACCATCGACCTTTCGGGTGAAAAACACAGACAGGTCATCGTGGACAGAGAGGAAGGACAATACCTTGGACACCCCACCACCTGTCTCCTTGAAGATGGCAAGACCATGTTATGCGTCTATCCAAAGGGACACGGACGCGGTGGAATCGTCTACAAACGCAGCATGGATGGAGGCAAAACGTGGTCCAACCGGCTGCCTACACCCAAATCATGGGAAACTTCCAAAGAAGTTCCAACGCTTCACAGAGTTGTGGATGCCCATGGCAAGAAGCGTATCATCATGTGGTCGGGACTCTACCCGGCTCGCCTGGCGGTCTCCGAAGATGATGGATTGACCTGGAGTGAACTGAACCCGGCCGGTGATTGGGGGGGGATTGTTGCCATGGGCTACGTCGCACCCGTCGGAAAAGAATCCGGCAACTACATGGCCATGTTTCACGATGACGGTCGCTTTTTCCGTACCAACGGAAAGCACGTGGATACCATGACTCTCTATCAAACCTTTTCATCAGATGGCGGCCTGACGTGGTCTCAGCCTGATACCATCTTCGCCAGCAGCGCCGTTCACCTTTGCGAACCAGGCATGGTGCGTTCGCCGGACGGCAAACAAATGGCGGTCCTCCTCCGTGAAAATGCCCGGCGAAAAAACTCACACGTCATCTTCAGCAACGACGAGGCACAAACCTGGTCCAAACCACGCGAACTGCCTGCCTCCCTGACCGGTGACCGCCATACCGGCGTGTATGCACCCGACGGCAGACTATTCATCTCCTTCCGAGATACAACCCACAAGTCTCCGACCAAAGGCGACTGGGTGGCCTGGGTGGGAACTTATGAGGACATTTTGAACAATCGTGAAGGTCAATACCGCGTGCGCCTCATGAACAACACCAAAGGAGCCGACTGTGCCTACCCAGGCGTCGAACTCCTCCCCGACGGCACCCTCGTCACCACCACCTACGGCCACTGGACCGAAGGCGAGTCCCCATACATCGTCAGCGTGCGACTGAGACTTTCGGAACTGGACGAAAAAGCAGCAAAGAAAGAATTCCTGGCACACTGAACAGGAGCCGGGGGCTGTGATTGGTTAAGGGCAATTTTCGGATTGAAAACAAATCCGGGAGACACTGACCTTGTCACTCACGACTCATTAGAGGCTGCGGAAAAGTTCGGATGACGGGAACCCATTCCATTGCCCTCTGCGCCATGATCAATGGAGTGGAAAGGAAGGCGTCTTTCAATTCCCTTAGGTCGCCGGCACAAACCGCTGGAATAGCAGTGCAGACAGGAACAGGAGAAACATGATCCCCAACCAATAAGGATCCTGCCCAACGATGGCCACCATGTCCACCAACGCGATGCCGGCCAGTAAGCCGGATACGGTTTTGAAGATTTGGACCTTGTCGGTGCGCAGAACGAATTGCAGGCAGTAAACGATCCACGCCGCGAGCACCAAACTCGTCAGGATGCCCAACCAGAAGTAACGACCGTTGTTCACCAGATAGGATAGCAGGATGGGCGCAACGATGAGCAGGCAGGGCCAGAAGGAAATGACGCCACCGGTAGATTCGCGCTTGGCGACATAGGTAAGCCCAATGATATAGGCCGCCAGCGCAAAAGCAGGCCATAAGGCGTAACCTTGCCAGGGATTTCCAGAGGCATCAAATGCTGCCAAAACCAGAAAGAACCGGCAAGCCGCCATGATGACCGGAGAGAAGGGAACGTGTTTGTGAACGGCGTCGTAAAGGATGATGGATCCCACCAGCATCAAAGCAATGATCCACGACACCTGGCACCCGAATACAAGGCAGGCACAGCCCAATACCATTTGCCCCCACCCAAGCAGCCAGACGGTTTCTTCCTTCACATGCCCGGCAGGAATAGGACGCTCTTTGCGAAATTGCCGGTCAAAACCTGCATCAAATGCATCATTCAGATACATGCCACCAACGTAAAGCAGTGTTCCTCCCAGGCAAAGCCACAGGAGCACACCCCAACCGACAGCGCCACCTATCCCCATGCCGTCCCCCATCAACCAACCCACCAGACAGTTGGACCACACGGTCGGCAGATTGGAGATGCGACCTAGGATGAGGTAAGCTCTCCAATTCGGAGTTTGTTGATTCGAGTTGCACTCCATAAGGGACGGCAAGAAAACCCATTCCATCAACTTTTGCAACCTTTGAAATCAAGGAGGTTTGGCTTGAGATTTATCATGTCGATATTAGAATACGTCGAATCCACCATGAGCATCAGGCAAAATCACATGCCCGGAATCGAGAAACATTTTACAACAAAAATGTGTATGTGTTTGCTGCTTTGCGTGTTTGCCTGCCCAATCATACAGGCTCAGACCAGTCCCACAGAATCTGACATTGCATTTTTTGAGAACAAGATCCGCCCGATTCTTGCGGAGGCCTGTTACGGATGTCACTCTCAGACGCGGAACAAATCTAAAGGAGGGCTACAACTGGACAGTCGGGAGGCCATGCTCCGAGGTGGAGACACCGGTCCTTCCCTGGTTGAGGGTCACCCGGACCAAAGCCTCTTAATCACTGCTATCAGATATCAGGACAAAGACCTTCAGATGCCACCTGACGATCCACTTTCAACTGAGCAGATCCGGCATTTTGAAACTTGGATCCGATCCGGAGCCGTTTTCCCACAATCGGCAAACGGGCTCCCCAAAGCAAAACCGGCCTGGTGGGTAACGGTCAACCGGGATGACCTGCTCTCCCCTGAAACCTCGCCGCAACAGGCCATTGATCATTACATACTGAACGCCTTGAAAAAGCGGCGGATCATCCCGGCCCCCCGGGCAACCGATGTGGAGTTGGTACGTCGCGTTACTCTGGATCTGGCTGGCCGCCCTCCGACTCCGGCTGAATTCAACGATTATCTTTTCAATTCATCCCCACAGCGTCTGGAAGAGTACGTTCACCACCTCATCGATTCTCCATGTTACAAGGAACAACAAGTGGAAGAATTCAACTGGCTGCTCATGGATGGCAAGGAAGGCGAACTGAAGACCTATCTGGAAACAGCTTTTGGAGAAAACCGATCCTGGGATCGGATATTCAAGGAGATCATTGTCGCCGATTATCAGGATGAATCGGCAAAAGGGGCGCCGCAATTCATCAAAGAACGAGTGCGTGACATTGATCAACTGACCAACGATGTGAGCGTGCGTTTTTTCGGCGTGAACATCAGTTGTGCACAATGTCATGACCACCCCAACGTGCCTGATTGGACACAGGCAAGTTATTACGGCATGAAATCCTTTTTTGGCCGAACGTTCGAAAACGGCGGGTTTGTGACCGAACGAGCGTACGGTCAGGTAAGCTATAAAACCACCCGGGGCGACACACGCAATGCCCCTCTTCAATTCATTGACGGCAACCGGATCATGGATGATTCCGATGAATGGAATGATGAACAGCGCAAAGCCGAAAAGGAACAACTGGAAACATTGAAGCAGGAAAAGAAACCCGCTCCCCTGCCCCCCAACAGTCGTCGAGCAAAACTGGTTCAGGAAGGATTGGCGGCGGATCAACAGGGATACTTCGCGCGGGCGCTGGTCAACCGTGTCTGGTATCGATTCATGGGAGCCGGGTTTGTTGAACCCCTGGATCAAATGCACGGGGACAATCCTCCCAGCCACCCGGAACTGCTGCTCTGGTTGGCGGACTGGTTTGCGCGTTCGGATTACGACCTGAATGGTCTGGTTGAAGGCATTGTGCTGAGCAAGGCCTATCAGCGGTCCAGTGCATGGACCACCAGCGATCGCCCCGCAAAGGACACTTACGCAACAGCCAATTTACGTGTATTAACCCCACGTCAATATGCAGCCAATCTCCTGATCGGCGCAACATCACCCGAGGTTTTCGATGGTTGCGAACCATCGGACAAAAAGCACCATGAACAACTTGGCATACTGCTGAATCATCTGGATAAGACAGCTTCCTGGTTTGAAAGGCCCGGTGACGGATTTTATTTCAGTGTGGACGAAGCGCTGCAACTGAGTAACGGCAAAGACATCCGTTCACTGCTCTTTGAAAACCGGCCGGATGGTTTGGTCGCAACACTATTGGAAGAACCGAACACCGAAAAGCAGGTGGAGAAAGCATACATCAACATACTGAACCGGTTGCCCACACAGTCAGAAACCGAAACCATGACCCGGTTCCTGTCCTTGGAAAGAACCCAAGCAAAAAACCAATTGGAATCTATGATATGGGTCCTTTTGACCAGTCCTGAATGTCGTTTGAACCATTAGCAAAACATGCCTACAGAAAAGACAAAGCCGGGAGAATGCCAGAATGCGGAACATCAAATCAGCCGACGACTGTTCATGAACAGTCTGGCGGTCAGCATGGCCGGCGCGGGCGGTTTGATCGGCAATGCCGGATCGGCACACCTGTTTGACCAGGAACAGCTCAACCACCAGCTCAAAGCCAGGGGACGAAGCGTTATTTTGGTCTGGCTGGCAGGCGGGGCGAGTCAGTTTGAAACCTGGGATCCCAAGCCCGGCCGCGCCACAGGAGGCCCTTTCGGCACCATACCGACCACGATTCCCGGACTCCACGTTTCCGAATTGATGCCGATGATGGCGAAGCGCATGCATCAGACCTGCCTGATCCGCTCACTGAACACCAAGGACAGCGGTCACGACACGGCATCTGTCCTCATGATGCGCGGACGAAAGGATGAACCGGCAATGAAATACCCGGACATCGGAGCCATCCTTGCCAAGGAACTGGCACGCGCAGACAGCGAAGTGCCGGATTATGTTTCCTTCTACTCACAAACAGAAGGACGTCACTTTTCCAAACTCACACCCAGCTTTCTCGGTGCTCGTTTTGCGCCCATGCAATTGACGGATCAAATGACGCCGCCCAACCTGAAACGTCTGGGTCACCTTTCCGACATCGATCATCATGCGCGCGCCGAACTGCAGGCATTGCTGAGCCGGCAATTCGCCCACAGCAGGGATTCGGAACTCGTGAAGAGCCATGCTTCGGCCTATGCCCGCGTTCAAGGATTGATGAGCAGTGAAAAGCTCTTCGATATTGATCGTGAGCCAGTCTCCATTCGTGAGCGATACGGTCCAACATTGTTTGGCAAACAAATGCTCCTGGCAAGACGGCTTGCCGAATCAGGAGTGCCCTTCGTGCGGGTCGGTCGTGCGTGGTGGGACAGTCATGGCCAGAACTTTGAAACACATCAGGAAATGGTCCCTGAACTCGATCGTGTCCTCTCAGCGCTCCTCGATGACCTGCGTCAGCGTGGCATGCTCGATCACACCTTGGTCGTAGTCATGGGAGAATTCGGACGCACACCGGAGATCAACGCCCAATTGGGACGAGATCATTTCTCAAGGGCATGGAGCGCCCTGATGGCGGGATGCGGGATTCAGGAAGGTGCCATTTTCGGAGAAACAGACAAGGACGGCAAAGAAGTCAAAGAGGGCGAAGTCGGAGCCGGCGAATTATTCGCCACCATGCTGCATGCGGTCGGAATTCCCCACGACAAAAACTATTACTTCGGTCCACGGCCTGTTCCGTTGGTCAATTACGGCATTGAGCCAATCAGACAGGTGTTAAGTTGAGTCTGGTATCCATTCTTCCAGGGTAGAACAAACATTTCCGAAACATGATTGAATTGAAACCAGGCCAGGACCACGAAAGGGATGACATCCTTTTCTGTCTGGCACATTCGGCATCCGATGACACCTGGTATACGGGAAGTTCGGATGCCGGAATCCACCGACTGGATGCTTCCGGTGCGCAAACGGATCAACCCCCGTTGTTGGCCCACCAAAGTTATGTGACAGGCGCAGCGGTGGCTCAAGGCAGATTATGGTCGGTTGGATATGACCGGTTGCTCAATGAATGGGATCTCGCTTCCGGCCAACTTCGATCCTCCAGAAAAGCGCATGCGAAATGGATACGAAACATTCAAGTCACCCCCGATGGACGGATGCTTGCCACGGTTGGCGATGACATGATCGCCCGAATTTGGGATGCCGCGTCCGGTCAACTTTTGAAAGAATTGAAAGGACACGCCCCGCAAACCCCCCAGGGGTTTTCCACCATGCTGTATACCTGCGCCTTCTCATCCGATGGCTCACTTCTGGCAACGGCAGACCGCATCGGGGACATCATCCTCTGGGAAATCCGGACCGGAAAAATCATGCATCACCTGAAAGCTCCCATCATGTATACCTGGGATGAAGTTCAACGCCTGCGCTCCATCGGCGGCATCCGATCACTTTGCTTTTCCCCCGACCAAACGACCCTGGCGGCAGGTGGCATGGGGCATGTGAAAAACGTGGATGGTCTGGGAGGCAAAGCACGCATCGAATGGTTCAGCGTGGAGAACGGCAAACAAGCCGGTGAATTTGAAAGTGATACTCACAAAGGATTGATCGAAGACCTCCACTACCTGGAGGACGGTTCCCACCTCATCAGCGCAGGGGGAAGCGGTAAGGGATTTTGGATCTGCCTGGACAGCTCCACTCAAAAATCTGTGAGTGAACCGGAATCTTCGATGTATATCCATCGATTCCACATAGACACAAAGAACCATCACATCCTGGCTGTCGGTCACCACAAGGCACAATCCTGGACCCTTGCCAGCACCTCAA
>JAQCFT010000097.1 GCA_027619545.1 Verrucomicrobiota bacterium
TTGGCTGCCAATCCAGGAGAAACATTAACCATGCTCAAAGCGTGCTAACCCTTAAAACAAAAAGCCGTGCCTTTCGGGAGCCTTTTCTGGTTTCGTTCCTAAGGGTCCCCACCCCACGGAATTCTTAAACCTGCATCCGGCATGGTGCAAGATGCGGGCGGCCTTTCCTTATCAGAACAAGCGGATCTGGATTGCCCATCTGTCAGGCTCTTCAGACAAAGGCGAATCTTGGTCTCCCCAGATCAGGATGATCCACTCACTGTTATCAGGCCATTTGCAGCCATGATCATTCAGAACCAGGCTATGGTTTGATCAGGCGATTGCCATTTATGGTTGATTGGACCACAAAAATCAACACATAATCATCATTGATTGTTAAGAAGCACAAAACAAACGACCCTTTCTCCATCAATAAGTTAACCCGATCTTCTCAAACAACTAATTCACATATGACTGTATGATTAACTAGGGTTTCATCAAACAGTCCCCTGAAGCAAGTGGCATCCCCAAAAGGAAAGCTTTCGCGTCCATTGCCTTGCCACCCTGGCGTTGAAGCTCCAGAAGCCGCAATGCGCCATGTCCCGCTTTCACAATCAGGCCTTCTTTGTCGGCTTGCACAATCTCACCGGGTTCAAACCCTTCTGCTTTGAGTTCAAGTGGTTGAACCGCTTTGATCTTCAAGCGTTCAACCCCGCCGGACGAAAAGCGTATATCGGTAAAACATCCCGGCCAGGGTGAAAGTGCCCTCACTTGACGATCCAACTCGACAGCAGACCGGGTCCAATCGATGGCACCATCCTGTTTCTCGATCTTGCGGGCATGGCTGACTCCGTGTTCGGGTTGGGGAGTGACGGCCAATTTACCATCACAATAATCTGCAAGACTGCGCTTCAGGAGGTCGGCTCCCGCCTCGGCCAATTGATCGTGAAGCATGGGAGCGGTTGTTTGCGGGGTTATAGGGACCTGGGAAGTTGCGACGATGGGTCCGGTATCCATGCCTTTATCCATCTGCATCAATGTCACTCCGGTAACTTCATCCCCGGTCCAAATCGCCCATTGAATGGGAGCGGCACCTCTGTATTTAGGCAACAAGGAGGTGTGAATATTCAAACAACCGAACTTTGGCATTTGGAGGACGGAAACCGGGAGGATTTGGCCATAGGCCATCACGATGGCGACATCCAACTGCAGGGACTTGATCCATTCCATACATGCCGGATCCTTCCGCAACCGCTCGGGCTGCCAAATCTCCAACCCCAGATCCAAAGCGATCGATTTGATCGGGGTGGGAGTGAGTTTCATTTTTCTTCCCTGCGGTCGGTCGGGTTGGGAAATGACACCCAGCAAGGCCACGTCCGGCATCTCATGCAAGGTTTGGACGATGGGGCATGCTATCTCTGCGGTTCCTAAGAATATGGCTCGTATCATGACAAAAACCAATTGGACAATTTTACCGAACGACCGGTTCACACATCAGAAAGTAAGGCAAAACAACCCGGATCGCGAGATGCGACCCAGGTTGTGACAAAAAAGATGGTGATTGAATCGAACGGATGGAATTACTTATTGCGCACTTCGATCCGGACAATTTCCCCAAAGCTGATGGATACTTCCTTGGAACCTTGCTGCAATTGCAGGTGGAGGTCCGAGCCTGAAATACGAGTGATACGTGTTGCCACGAACTCTCTCTTCACAGTCTTGAACGCCAGAACCAAGTTCTTGATTGAAGGCGAAGGCACAACACGGAAGAATTCACTAAACTTGGTTTCAATAAAACTGCGGTTAAACTGGGTATCGTCCTTGGTGAAAACAGAGCCGGCCAGACCTCCCCCGCTTCCTCCCACACCGGCGCCGACACCTTTGGCCAATCCCAGTCCGGATTTGGCGGCCGGGGCTCCCGGAGCAGGAGCGGATTCGGGCGCAGCCTCCGGAGCAGCTGCAACTCCGTCATCATAAGACTCGTCGTAGGTGGATTCGGTCTCGATACCAGGCATGGAAATGAACAGAATGGGACCGATGAAGGGAAGCACCGCCGACACACCGCATACCAAGGGGATAGGGCGTCCGCGGAACACAGCTATTTCAAAGGCGGCAAATAAATTCCCCAAATAAACGGCACCAAGAATGAGCAAGCCGATGGGCGTGGTCAATGTGGAGAAGAAAGTCGTCTTGCCATCGGGACGCTCCATGCGCTCAGGTTGACGCACAGTGATTTCCGGGGGTTCTATTTCTTCTTCGGGCAATTCGATGAACGGATCCACATATTGGTGATATCCCTTCTTAATGTATTCGGGATGCTGTTGGATATACTTCAGCGTGTCCTGAGAGAGGTAAACCAAATCGATCCTTTCGGTAAAAGTCCCGTTTGTCTTGGTGATAACCAGACTCTCTTCATCCATAACGGAAATTCTACCTTCGGTCACGTTCCCGTTTTCCAAGGTGAAAGGGTATGTCTCAGCCGCATGACATGGCGTCGCCCAACAACAAACAAGCCAAAGCGCCAATATGGTGTAAATCTTTTGCATCTCAGTTTTCTTAGCAAGTTCAATGCCTCAAAAGATAGTAGCCTAAAAAAACCTCAATCCTAAATCAACCTCAATCCCAAGGAAAACTCATGAAAAACAGAATGGTTGAGGTGTTTGGCGGATAAAAAGGCAGCTTTTTGCAAAAAAAAAGCGTGCGAGGGTTTTTACACTCTCTCGCACGCCCTGTTGAATCAGGTTTAAGACTCGGATCGAGCGAGTTCTCGATTGCTGCCCAAGTCCACAATACGAAACTCTTCGTAGTGATAAGACGGATCAGGACGGAAGGACAGTTTTCCGAAGTATTGTTTCTCCATTTGAATCACCAACTGTTCATCCTCCGTGCGCAAGCGATTGAACACCTTCGGATTCACGACAATCATCAACTGATAATCGGATTCATCGCGCTGGCGTTTCTTAAGAATTTCGCCGAGTTTGCGTTGGATTTCCACACTCATGGTCACCACGCTCTTCACCTTGCCTTTGCCGCTGCAGTAAGGACAGTCGTCGTTAACCGAGGCGCGCACGCTCTCGGTCTGGCGCTGGCGGGTCATTTCCAGCAATCCCAACTGAGAAATGGGCAGCACATGGGTCTTGGCCTTGTCACGCTTCAATCCTTCTTTGACTTTTTGATAGACCTGTTGCTGGTCTTTTCTGGACTTCATGTCAATGAAATCGAGAATAATCAAACCTCCAATGTTACGCAGCCTGAGCTGGCGGGTGATTTCCTCGGCGGCCTCAAGATTGACCTTCAAGATGGTCGAATCTTTTTCCTTCTGACTGCTTTTGTGGCGTCCCGTGTTCACGTCGATCGCAACCAAAGCTTCGGTTTCATCAATGACGATATACCCCCCGCTCTTCAGGTGCACCGTTCGGGCAAAGGTGCTATGCAATTGGCGCGTTATGCCAAACCGGTCAAAGATCGCCTGAGTATCCTGATAAAGTTTTACCTTTTCGATGGAACGTTTGGAGATGCGAGTGATCGTTTTTTGAATGCGCTTATGCTCATCGGGAGAATCCACCACGATGCGCTCGACGTCTTCCGTCAGAAAATCCCGAACCGTGCGCTCGATCAAGTCAGGCTCCTGGAACACGCAATAAGGTGGCTTTTTGGTGTTGATATGGTCCTGTATCCGGTTCCATTCCTCCACCAGGAAGGCAAGATCGCGCACAAAGTAGCGAGCCTTCTGGCCTTGACCGGCAGTTCGAATGATGACGCCCATGCCATCGGGAATGGTCAGGTTGCGGACAATTTGCTTGAGGCGCTGACGTTCCTGGGAATTGTCGATTTTACGTGAGATACCGCATTGGTCGGAATTCGGCAACAGGACCAGAAACCGACCTGGAATGGCCAGGTTGGTGGTGATACGAGGTCCTTTGGTGCCGATGGATCCCTTGGTCACCTGAACGATGATTTCGGTGCCGATCGGGTAAAGGCGCGGAATATCCTTTTGAGTAATCTTGGGTCTTTGTTTCCGACCTTTCTTACGTTCCACGATTTCGATGTTGCTGTCGAAACTGTTTGGAACGATATCCCAGTAGTGGAGGAAGGCATTCTTTTCGAAACCAATGTCCACAAAGGCAGCCTTCAGACCATCTTCCAGGTTTTTGACGACACCCTTGTAAATGCTGCCCACCAGACGATGGTCTTCGTTTCGTTCAATGGTGAACTCTTCCAAGACACCATCTTCCAACACCGCCACCCTGGATTCTAGAGGCTCTACATTGATGATCAGTTCTTTGTGCTGTTTTTGCAGCGGAATAAATACGCGTTTGACGCGGGAAATGACTTTGTCAGCAGCCGCCTTGAGGGTTCCAACGATGCCTTTTGGAGCAGGTTCGGTGAATTCCACCGGTTTATAGGGCTCATCCTTTTTCTGCCCACGACCTTTACCACCTGATTTCCTGCCTTCCTGGCCGGTTTGTTTCCCTTTGCTTCGACCACTGTTCTTGCGATCCTGACCGGATTTACCGTCTTCGGAGGTGTTTTCCTCTTCGCTTTTTTTGGCTTCCTCTTTTTCCTTCAAAGCCTCATCGGTGATATCCGGAGGCAGTCCGGAAGCCAGATTTTCCGCCCGTTGAATTTCGCGGGCATGTTTGCGGTTGTCATAAACCGGTTCCTCATCGGCGGTTGGATTTCCCAAAACCTCAGCGCGAGCGACCGCGGCCGCTTTCACTGCTTTCTTGTTTTTTGGCCCAATGCCGGATGCCGGCTTAAATCTCATGCCGGCGCTCCTGCGGCGGTTCCCTTTTCGTTGACTCATAATAAATGATTCTAATAGTTCCTCTTGTATAGTTTGACGTTTTGTAAAAGCCCCATCGCCACCATGAAGCTGAGCGCGGAAGAACCTCCGTCACTCAACAAGGGGAGGGGTAACCCGGTCACGGGCATCAGTCTTATGTTCATGCCGATATTAATAAAGACGTGGCTGAACCAAAGCATGACGACTCCTGTCGCAATCACCCTTCCCATCCGGTCTCTGGCCTGGGAGGCGATTCTCAAACCCTGGATCACCACCACGGCATTGAGGCATAACACGGCCATGCTGCCCAAAAACCCCCACTCCTCGGCAATCACGGAGAATATGAAGTCGTTGTGCGCCACTGTTTTTGGAAGGTATCCAAGGGCGTTTTGCGTTCCCTGGCACCATCCTTTTCCTGTCATTCCGCCGGATCCGACGGAAATCAACGCCTGGTCGACGTTGTAGGTGAATCTGCGTTTTTCCACTTCTGCGTTTCGCTTTTCCGTCGGAGTCGCATCCGGCGGGGCAAAAGACATTCCGAAATAAACGCGTAATCGGTTTTTCTGATATTCCTCAAGCTGCACTACGGGTAACAACTTGGGGTAGAAAAGGGTATCGATCACCACCAGCACCATCACCAAAGCTGCGCCGCCGACGAGGCGGCTCAGAAATGTTCTTGGAATACCGGCAACGAACATCATCACCAATCCAACCGGGATCAGTACGAGTGAAGATCCCAGATCGGGTTCGATGAGGATCAAACAAAATGGAAGCCCGATTAGTCCCAGGGCTTGAAAAAACAAACTGGGCACACGGAGTTCGTCCAAAGGTCGACTTAAAAAGTTACCCAACGCGCAGATGGTGGCTATTTTAGCAAACTCGGATGGTTGCAATCTAATTGGCCCCACCGAAATCCACCTCCTTGCCCCATAAACCGGATCGAAGAGAAGGACGAGCAACAACAGAATTATGGAAGCCCAATAAAACACCAGAGACCATCGAGCAATCAGGTGGTAATCAACCAGACACAAAGCGCCTGCCAAAACGAGCCCAAGCCCAAGCGCAAACATTTGCTTCACAAAGCGATGCTGATACCATTGCTGGGGATCGGACAGACCGTGGACCGACGCGGCGCTATAGATGAACGCCAGCCCAATGACTGCCAGACCGGCCAAGGCCAGCCAGAGCACCCAATCCACATGCTGGTTCCAACGATTATAAGGCGCGTTCATAACCTGTTAACGTCATCTGCTTTCGTTGGGGTTTGACCGGCTCGGGATCAGGCAAGTCTTTCAGCGTTTGATAAACCTTTTCAGCCAATGGAGCACAACTGGCGCCACCGCTCATACCATCTTCAACAAATACAACCACGGCATACCTCGGGTTATCAAAGGGTGCATAAGAAACAAACCAGGTATGCTTGATCATGCGCCCACCTTTGACCTTCTGGTTGGTTTCTGCGGTACCGGTCTTGCCTCCAACAAGGTAGCCATCAATCTTACAGATGCGCCCCGTGCCATCCAGCGTCTGCACATCGGCAAGCATGGCTCGCTGCACCACCTGCAGAGCATCCTGGGATACTTTCAAACGCCCTCGCACCCGCCCGACAGGCTCTCTTTCAAAGATCTTTCCCCCAACAGGATCCATCGTCTCCAAACCAGCAACAACACGCGGCCAGTAGACCGTCCCACCATTGGCGACAGCCGAGGTCATCACCGCCATCTGGAGAGGGGTCACGTCGATTTTTCCTTGTCCTATGCTCAAATTGGCGGTGTCTCCATCATACCAACCGCGCTTGAGATCCTGAAGCGAGGGCAAGTAACCGCCGGTTTCCTGATTCGTCAGCAAACCGGTTTTTTCGCCAAGAAAAATCTGTCGACTGAAATCTACGATGACCTCAGGTCCCATTTCCAAACCATAATGAATGAAGTATGGATTACTGGATTTAGCTAAGGCCCTCTCAAAATCGAAATAACCAGGGCCTGCCGTGTCATCGATCCTGCGCTTGCCAAGTGGAAAATAGCCCAGTGACAAGAACTTGTCAGAGGGATCGATAATATTTCGTTCCAATCCAGCCAAACCCACCATGATCTTGAAAATGGACCCGGGGTGATAACGACCAAATGTAGCACGATTGAACAATGGCAAGGGCCCTTCATCATCAAACAACCAATCGGACACGGCATGAGAGAGGGATCGGTTGAAAATGTTGGGATCAAAGGTGGGCGCGGATGCCATGGCCAACACATCTCCATTCGTGCAATCCATCACCACAATAGCGCCACGAATGTTGGGATCGTAATGCGTCAAAGCCTTCTCGGCTGATTTCTGAATACGAGTGTCCAGAGTAAGGTAAAGGTTCTTACCTGGTAAGGACGGCAACCATTCCTCTTCCTCCTGTCGATAGATCAAGTTGTTCACCAGAATGGACTTTGCACCCGGCTCGCCAGCCAGTTCCGTTTCAAACTGCCCTTCCAATCCCGCCTGCCCTTTGATGTCAGGCAATTCATAGTCAAAGGACATCTGCAGGGTCGGCGCATTTTCAGACGAAATCCGATTGCGTTTTCGCATATAGCCCAGCACATGTGCGGCGGTGGTGCCGTGCGGATATTTGCGTTTGGAGCGGACCTCCAAATCAAAACCATGCAGCCTGGATCCCTGTTCCATAAACCGAGCCATCTGTTCACGACTGAGATTCAACAATACAGGCATGGCCACGTATCGATATTGTTTATAATGATCTTCAAACGCCTTCCGTTTCAGCTTGCGCACCGGTTCATTGATGAGCACACCTGCTTGATCCACCAGATTGCTCACCGTGAGATATCTGGCATCAGCTCCCAGCTCGAGTTGCTCTTCGTAGTTCAGCTTGCGGTCCCCTTTCAGTTCGTAATAGGTCTCCAGAAACTGATCCCGAAGCTGATCCAAATAAACAACGATGTTAAACTGAGGTTCGTTATCCGCCAGCACAACCGAGTTACGGTCGAAGATAAGCCCGCGCGGAGCAGGAACCCGCACGGTGCGATAGGACTGTACTTCTCGGTATTTCTCGTATTTCTTGAACGAAAGGATCTGCACATACCAAAGCCCGCCCGCCAGGATGCCAAAACAGAACAACAGTCCAATCGCCAGCCATTGCAGGCTGGTGTCGGCATGTCTTGTTTTGCTCACGGGACTCATGGTGTTTTAAAACTGGTGATAATGCTTGCTGCGTTTAACCTCCACTACCGGACGATTCCAAGGCTTGGCGGTCGGCGTATGAGACAGGTTTTGATCCAACTGGTTCAGGATCAGGAAAAGGACAGGCCCAGCCAAACCACAACAAATGGCGTTGATCAACACTTGCCAAAGCGTTCCCCATCCCAACATGGGATCAGCACTCATCACCCATAGAGCCAATCCGGCGATGACCGGATTCAATACTCCGGCCAAAACACAAACAAAAAACTGCGCCGCCATCTGGCCTTTCAACAACAATTCATGCATTCCATGCAACATGTAGGAAGTCAAAAACAACGACAGCAAGGAAGTTCCAAGAGGGTTGGCCGACAAGAGATCGAACCAGCCTCCACCCAACGCTGCCACTCCGGCCATGACACCGACCCGGCCATGCAAGGCGGCATAAGCCGCAAACACAGGCAACACATCGATCTGGCAACGCCATCCACCCTCGATGACCGTCCAGCGAGCTTCCAGATAGACCACTCCGATGGCTATCAGTATCATGCTGGTGAATGTGGATCGTGACATGGTCGATGATTCCTTTGATTGGTTGGCTATGCCCCGATCAACGGGGATCCTCTCCCGGGGCTCTTCCATTGCCCTCGGCGGGCAATATCAACCAGACCATCTCCAAACGGTTGAGATCCACCGTCAAGCGCACCCTGGCTTCGGCGAACAATCCAACACCCGAGGAACGGCTATCAACAACATGCCCGAGAGGAATTCCACGGGGAAACCCGCCGCCCATGCCACTGGTGATCACTTCGGCACCCGGCTCGATCCGGGTATTCAGAGGGAGGGGTTGGAAGGAGACCATGCGGGGGTTCAGTTGAGTGTCCTGACCCGTCATGACCGTGCCGTGAGCTTGTTCAGCTTCAGGCCGTGTGGCGGTTTGAGCCAACATCGCCGAGACCCTGCAGTGAGGGTCCCCCACCAGACGAACCTTCGACCGATGACGCTCCACCTGATCCACCTTGCCGACCAGACCTTGAGGGGACAGAACCGGGGTGTTCTCGACCACTCCATCCTCGGTTCCAACGTTGATATAAAGACTGCTCCACCAATTGCTCGGCTCTTTAACCTGAACACGCGCAGGCAACAAATTCCAGGGCTGCCGTTTTTTCCAGAGAATCTCCTCCCTCAACAAGTCGTTCTCGGACACGACCGTTTTTCTCTGAAGGAGTGCGATCTTGTAGTTTTCAAGTTCTTTGCGGAGGCGTTGGTTTTCACGCAGCAATTCCTGCTTGGAAACCACGATGGATTGGACGGATTCGAGCTTTTGATCGGCCGCAGCCGCGAGCCCGATAAAGGGGAGAAACAAGCCTGCGGCCACCCATTTAATCTGGGTGTTCACGCGCAAGGGAAGACTCAGCAGGACAATCCCTGCCGTCAACACCGAGCATAACGTTACGATATGTGGCTGCTTCAGCATTCTACTCCGTTGTTTCGGAGCGAACGCACTGTTTTAGGTTCGGCTTGAGGAAGCGACTCGTTTCAGGAACTGCAACTCGTGCAGGACACGTCCGGTACCTTCTGCCACAGCCGTTAACGGATCATCGGCAATATGAACGGGCAAACCGGTTTCTTCGGCAACCAGGCGGTCGATACCTCTTAACAAGGCACCACCACCAGCAATCACGATGCCGCGATCCACCAGATCGGCGGACAATTCGGGCGGACAACGTTCCAAGGTGATACGAATCGATTCCAAAATACTATTCAATGGTTCTTTCAGAGCATCGCGAATCTCTTCTGAACAAATCGATAATGTTTTGGGGAGACCGGAGCTTAGGTCCCTTCCTTTGACTTGCATAGTCAGCTCCTGCTCCAAAGGAAAAGCCGAACCCACGCGGATTTTGATCTCCTCCGCCGTGCGCTCGCCAATCATCAGGTTATAGGCGCGCTTCATGTGCGCCACGATTGTTTCGTCGAATTCGTCTCCCCCAACCCTCAGGCTCCGGGCGAAGACAATCCCAGCCAACGATATGATGGCTATTTCACAGGTCCCGCCGCCGATGTCGACGATCATGTTGCCGGCGGGTTCGTGCACTGGTAATCCAACCCCGATGGCCGATGCCATGGGTTGTTCGATCAGGTAGACTTCGCGGGCGCCTGCATGGGTGGCCGAATCCTTGACAGCCCGCTTTTCCACTTCCGTGATACCGGAAGGAACCGCCACCACCACGCGAGGGGCGATGAGTTTGCGGTAATGAACTTTTTGAATAAAGGACCGCAGCATGGATTCCGTGATCTCGAAATCTGCAATAACCCCGTCCTTCATCGGGCGAATGGCCACAATGTTACTGGGCGTGCGCCCCAGCATCTCCTTGGCTTCCAACCCTACGGCCAGCACATTGGTCGTCCCCGCCTGTATCGCGACGACGGATGGCTCCCTCAGTACAATACCTTGATCACGAACGTAAACCAACGAGTTCGCCGTCCCTAGATCAATTCCAATGTCATTGGAGAATAAGCTTTTAAACTGAGACAACATGAATGTGCCTGAATCGGTGGAACATAGTGTGTAAGGTGCTCGCAGGTCAAGATGATTAAGGTAGTTCGGAAAAGTATCGGTCATTTATCATGATCCATGTCCGACCTAAAAACTGCTTTCCTGCTGATGCCCGGGTGATAGTCTGTCCTCGGATACATTCAAAACCAATGGCGCACTTCTGACATGCAATCAAACAATCACCACAATCCTTCTGAATACGGATGGCGCCAAAGGAGTGGTTGGCTGCTCGGTCCTTTGGCGTTGGCGTTGACTTTCCTTTTTGAGGCACCGGAGGGTTTGAGTGAGGGTGGGTGGAAAACTCTGGGGGCAGCTCTGTTGATGGCAACATGGTGGATCACCGAACCCATCCCCATCGCCGCCACCGCCCTGCTGCCTCTGGTTCTGTTTCCTCTTCTGGGACTGGGTAGCATCAAAGAAGTGGCAGCTCCATATGCCAATCCATTGGTATTTCTATTTCTGGGAGGTTTTCTGATCGCCCTGGCCATGCAGCGCTGGAATTTGCACAAAAGGCTGGCAATCAATTTAATCCGGGCACTGGGCACGCGCCCGACTCGCGTCATTGCCGGCTTTTTGCTGACGGGTGCACTGACGAGCATGTGGGTGAGCAACACCGCCACCGCCATGATGATGTTGCCCATTGCCGCTTCCGTGGTGGCATTGGTGGCCACCGGCGAGCGCACTTCGCACCAAAACCTCGGTCCCGCCCTCATGCTGGCAGTGGCTTACGGGGCAACCACCGGGGGCATGGCCACCTTGATTGGCACGCCACCAAATGCTTTGCTTGCCGGCTATATGGGAAAAATCTACGACGTGGACATCGGTTTCGGTCAATGGATGTTGATCGGACTACCGGTTACGTTCCTGACCTTGCCCGTGGTTTATTTCGTGCTGACTCGGATCTCATTTCGCTTGTCCAATCAGGAAATCCCGGGGATGAAAGCGTTGCTTGAACATGAAAAACAGCAACTGGGCTCCTTTGGCACCGGGGAAAAAGTTGTGGCAGGAGTGTTTGTCTCAACGGCGTTGTGCTGGATTTTCCGGCCCTGGATCGCCGCCAGTATTCCCATGATTTCTGACACCACGATTGCCATTGGCGGAGCGCTGGCATTGTTCTGCATCCCGATCGAACCTCGCAAAGGGGTTTTTGCCCTGAATTGGGAAGCCACCAAAGATTTGCCATGGGGGGTGCTCCTGCTGTTCGGCGGCGGACTCAGCCTGGCAGGCATGATCAGTGAACATCAGCTTTCGGAGTATCTTGGAAACCTGACCACCGGTCTTGGCGGATTACCGGTCATTCTAATTGTGGCGTTGATTTGTTTTGGGATCCTGATGCTCACCGAATTGACCAGCAACACGGGCACTGCAGCAACCTTCATCCCCATTATTGCCGCCGTGGCGATCAGTCTGGAACAAAACCCGTTGTTGTTTCTGGTTCCAACCGCTCTGGCAGCCAATTGCTCCTATATGATGCCTGTCGGCACCCCGCCCAACGCAATCGTTTTCGGAAGCGGGCTGATCACTTTACCCCAAATGGCAAAGGCGGGATTGTTGTTGAATATACTTTTGGTGCCGATTGTCGTGGCTGTGCTATGGATCATTGGCCCGTATGTATTCGACATTCAGATGAACTCCCTGCCTGCCTGGGCTGTAGAACAATCTGCTCAACCCTGACTTTTCTCAAAAAAGGAACGCCTCAATCTTAACACAAAGATCGAGACGCTCCGGATTCTGTTGGGAATCGGTTTAAAGTTAAAACAGGGAATCCGCCATGCCGGATGGTTCCATGGACTTGTTTGACAGCTTGACCAATGCGGATGGATCCAGGATGAGGACAACCTGTCCGTCTCCCAGAATCGTTCCACCGGCAATCGCAGGATCATTGTCATAAACGTCGCCCAGATTCTTGATCACGACCTCTTGTTTACCAACCAAAGCATCCACCAAAAGGCACCGGCTTTGATGCTCGGATTCAAGATGGATGACAATGCCATTGTTGACGTCTTCAGTTGCGTCATCGATGGTCAGGTAATGACTCAGCCGCAGGAGAGGAATGAGTTGATTGCGCACATTCAGGACCTCACCCTTTCCGAGAGTGGAGGTCAGCATATCGGACGTGATCCGGAAAGATTCACGCACGCTGCTGACAGGTACCACGAATCTTTGTGAGCCCACCTTAATGATCAACCCTTCAATGATGGCAAGTGTCAAAGGCAGGAATATGGTAAAGGTCGATCCATGTCCCTCAACAGAACTGATGCGTATCTTGCCCCGCATCTCATGAATATTGCGACGGACCACATCCATCCCCACTCCTCGACCGGAGATGTCCGTAACTTGGGCTGCCGTTGAAAATCCGGGCTCAAAAATGAGATTGTACACCTCGCTGTCCGATAGCTGGGCATTGGGTGATACTACGCCCTTCTCTATGGCTTTCTTCAGGATGCGCTCACGACTGAGTCCGGCTCCATCATCCGTGATCTCAATGACAATGTTGCCACTCTGATGAAATGCTCGCAGGAGAATGGTCCCATATTCGGGTTTGCCATTGGCAACGCGTGCTTCTTTCGTCTCGATGCCGTGGTCCACGGCATTTCGGATCATGTGAATCAACGGGTCACTGATCTTTTCAACCACCGTTCGATCAATTTCGGTATCCTGCCCGTCCAGCAACAACTTCACCTCCTTGTTCTGGCGATCCGCCACATCGCGCACCAGGCGGGTCATTTTCTGAAAGGTACTTCGAATGGGCACCATGCGCATGGACATGGCAACGTGCTGAAGCTCACGACTGATCCGGTTGAGCTGAGTCAGGTTTTTCAAAAACTGGTTGTTGCCAATCATGGACGAATGGATGTCCTGCATGACGACGGATTGCGCGATGACAAATTCCCCCACCAGATCCACGAGGCTGTCCAGTTTCGTCGTTGCAACCTTGATCGCGGTGGTCTGTGGGGCAGCCATTGAACTGGAAACTGCAGTGGGCACCGGGGCGGAAGGCTTTTGAGCTTTGGGAATATCGGGTTCAACGGCAGATGTTGCCGGTTCTTCCACCGCAGATGCATTGGAATGCGACTCTGAAGTCGTCTCCGAGGCTGAAGAATCCTGCTCTTCTTCCGGAGGGAAATCGTCCTCGCTCAAGTCAAAGGATTCGATCTCAGGCACGGTTACTTCGGAAGATGATTCCGCCTGCACGGCATCCGGCGAGGGAGGGTTGTCCAGCATTGTCTTCACCCGATCCCTGAGATTCTGTGTGGGAACAATGATCGGATCTTCGGAGATGTCGCCGCTGATACGATTGTTGATTTCGACCACGAATTGATTCAACACATCCCGGCCTTCGAGGATGATGTCGATGATGGGTTTATCCACCACGATGGTGCCGTCTCGAGCCAAGCCCAGCAGTGATTCGAGTGTATGAGCCAATTCGCTCATGGGTACCAGATCAAGGAATCCGGCATTTCCTTTGAATGTGTGGAAGGCCCGGAAGATCGTGTTGATTGTTTCCTCGTCTGAAGGGGTGGTTTCGAGGACCAGTACACCTTGTTCGATGTTATCTAGATGCTCTTGTGCATCATTTAGGAATTCTCGAAACAATTCCAAATCCAAGTCCAGGGATAATATGATTTCCGGTTCCATGACAGTTCTTAAAAGTTTCAACCCGAATCACCAGACCGACACATGCAGCCCATGACATTTCTATTCATCGGCAATCGAACGCGAAACTTGAATCCATTTAAGCACCGGAATTCGAATGCCGATATGCTAATGAACGAATTGGGACGATTTTGAAAATTAGCACCAAAGAATACGAAATCCTGCGTCGATTGGTTTACGACAATTCGCGGATTAACCTGGGTAGCGAG